>DAOLVF010000023.1:11884-13786 GCA_035420565.1 Spirochaetota bacterium
CTATAGTAAAATAATTCTTGACGCATTATGTAAATTTTGCTTGTGTTCAATTTTCCATTCTATAATAGTAACAAAAATAGTAACAATTATCTTTTTTACATCGCAGAGGGATGTTACCATGTCTAAGTATTCGTTGCAACAAGTTATTGAACGCTCAAAAGGCTGGCTTAAACACCCCTATAGCCGGATTGCCTTTATCATCTTTATTGCCATTTCACTATACCTGATTATTTCGGCGATAGTTGTTATTGTATTGACCAAACCTGATAAGGAAGTTAAAATCCCTGATGTCGTTGACAAACGTTATTCAGATGTGCACAACAGTCTTATCCGTAAGGGATTAAAGCCCCACCTAAAATTTTATGATGTTCATGATATTGATAACGATATCATTTTACGACAGTATCCTGAACCAGGGGAGATAGTAACTGAAAATAGCACCATACGTCTATTGGTAAGTCGTAGCAACCTGACAATAGACATGCCAAGCGTGGTGGGGATGGAATTACCGTTTGCTCTCAACAAACTAAAAAATCTTCATCTGTATGATAAAACCATTTCACTACGAGTTGGTGTAATATCCTATATCCCTTCAGAAAAAACCGCTGATAATGTTGTCATAGATCAAAATCCAAAATACGGTCAAAAGATCCCACTGGATAAAAAGGTTAATCTGTTAGTTTCAAGCGGCAGCGCAACACAGATGGTAATGCCCAAAGTAGTTGGGCAATCAATTGATTTGTGTTATGATCTTTTGATGTCAAAAAAGGTTGTTGTACAGTATGCTATAGTACCTACTAATGATATATCGCAAAGTGGTATTATTGCATCAGTAACACCTTCTGAAGGGCAACCGCTTACCCAGGGGCAGGTTGTAACACTGCAAGTATACTATTATGCAATGAAAGACAAACCGTACTATGCCTATGAACGCCTGCAATACACCGTCCCCAATGATGAAGGTGAAGGTTTATACGAGGTTTACGTAAGCGATAATAAATCAAAACGCCTGTGCTTTTCACAGCAGTTGAAACCGGGTAACCACATTGATTGCGTATTCAACCGTACAGGCAATGCGCGAGTATATATCATGTGTAATAAAAAACAGGTAAAGGTGCTTAGCTTTGATGTCGAAGAATTTGACTGATACCGTATTACTATCGCCATCAATCATTGCTACCGACCTTTCATTGCTGGGTTCTACTGTATCATCGTTTGACAGCACTTCTATACATTTTTTGCATATCGACGTTATGGATGGTAATTTTGTTCCCAATGTCACCATCGGTCCTGGCTACATTCAAAACCTGAAACACCATACCAGCATACCACTTGATATACACCTGATGATTGCTCAACCGGAACTATCGCTTATACACTATAGTGAGTGTAATCCCTATTTTTTAACAATACACATGGAAAGTACCCGTCAACCAATACGATTGCTGCAACAGATAAAAAAGGCTGGAATAAAAGCCGGTTTAAGTATCAACCCCTCTACACCTGTTGCAATGTTGTTTGACATGATAGAATATGCTGATATGATATTGATTATGTCGGTTGAGCCGGGATTTTACGGGCAGAAGTTTATTCCCGCTTCATTAAAAAGAATTGAACAGCTTCATAATTTTATTAATGCTAACAATATGGATGTAGTCATTGAGGTTGATGGCGGTATCAATGAGGACACCATAGCAGACGTTGTTAAAGCAGGTGCCCGAATCATCGTTGCCGGCAGTGGCGTTTTTAATGCACATGATATCAATAAACAGGCAAAGGTTCTTATACAAAAAGCCTGTAAAGCCCTTAAATAATGGTAATAATTTTTGTGCTTGCAGTGGAGTGTGCTAATACACTACTATATATTTCTATTGACAAAATATGCTTATAAAAAATAATCAT
>DAOLVF010000023.1:13886-23339 GCA_035420565.1 Spirochaetota bacterium
GGAACTAAGAAAAAACCATTTTACAAGGTTGTGGTGATTGATTCACGAAAGCGTCGTGATGGTGCTGTCATTGAAAGTCTTGGACATTATCAACCAATAGTGAAAGGTGATCAATTTGTGGTTGATAGAGACAAAGTTACTGAGTGGCTTAAAAAAGGCGCTCAACCAACGGAAACTATTGCAAAATTATTGAACAAAGCCGGAATTACAGGCTAATACGATTTTGATATGTGGAGGCAGTAACGATGAATTACAAGGAGCTTGTTGAGTATATGGTAAAATCGCTTGTTGATCATCCTGAACAGGTGGAAATCAAGGAAATTGAAGGTGAAAAATCTACTATCCTTGAACTGAAGGTTACCAAGGAAGATATTGGCAAGGTTATTGGCAAGCATGGAAGGATTGCTCGTGCTATTAGAACCATATTAAATGCTTCGGCTACAAAAACAGGTAAAAGGATAGTTCTGGAAATACTTGATTGAGCAGTAAAGAATTTTTCCGTATTGGTGTTATCTCCGGCATCCGTGGTTTTGATGGGTGCCTTAAAGTTTTCATAATCACTGATTTTCCTGAGCGTTTTTCTGGCAGTTCACCGGTATATGTTAATATACATGGGCACTATAAGGAATTTACCATAATTGATTTTACTATTGCAGCAAAGCATACAGGCTACTGCTATTTAGAAGGAATACATGATGATGTAGCCGCACAGGCGTTAAAGGGATGTGATATTTTTATAGACGCTGATGACGTCCAGTTGTATGATGACAGTAGTTTTCATTATTCTGTTATAATAGGGTGTGTTGTTTATTATAACAATGAAAACTGGGGGACGGTTGTTGATATTTTACAAACAGGTGCAGCCGATGTACTGGTAATAAAAACGTACACCGGGAAGGAATATTTTATTCCTTTTGTTGAGAGTATGGTGAGCACACAACGACTTAACGAGCATATCCTTGAGATTTTCCCTATTGAAGGGTTGATTCAGTGAAGATCTTTAAAATTATAACGCTATTTCCCGATTTTTTCCAGAGTCCACTGAAATCAGGACTGTTAGGGAAAGCAATTGAAAAAGGTTTATGCCATATTGAATGTATCAATCTACGACAATGGGGTGAAGGGCAGTACAGGCAATGCGATGATTACCCCTACGGCGGCGGCAGCGGCATGGTGCTGATGCCCGTCCCTTTATTGAAAGCTATTGAATCATGTAAAGGTGACAGCAAGGTGCTCTACCCTTCACCATCGGGAACTGTTTTGAATCAGGATATGGTTAAAGAGCTTTTTCACCATGACAGCTTTCTTTTTATATGCGGTCAGTATGAGGGCATTGACCAGCGCGTCATCAACCGCTATGTTGATTATGAAATATCAATAGGCGATTATGTCCTTTCTGGTGGTGAATACGCAGCGCTGGTAATTATTGATGCTTTATGTCGTTATATCCCGGGATTCATGTCCAATCCCGAGTCACTATCGGATGAAAGTTTTGAAAATTATCTTTTAGAATATCCACAGTACACCCGACCTCGGGAAATTGACGGTATGTGTGTGCCGGATATTCTGATTAGCGGTGATCATGAAAAAATACGCAGATGGCGTTTAGAAAAGAGTATTGAAAAAACCAGGGCTACAAGGCCTGATCTCTATAGATTGTATATTGCAAAAAAAGATGAGGTGAAACAATGAAAGCAATACAATTAATTCAGAATGAATTAAGTAAAAGTTACCGTGATGTCAATTTTGAAGTGGGCGACACTGTTAAGGTCCACTATAAAATTATTGAAGGTGACAAAGAACGAATTCAGGTTTACGAAGGTGTGGTTATTGCAATTGATAATAAAGGCATAAGCAAAACTTTTACCGTGCGACGTATTTCCTATGATGTTGGCGTTGAAAGAATATTTCCCCTGCACTCACCACGAATTGACAAAATTGTTGTAATGCGCAAGGGGAAAAAACGCAGAGCAAAACTTTATTTTTTACGCGAGCGAACTGGTAAATCTGCAAAACTTAGAGAAGTACGTGTTCATAAAAAAGGGGTTGAAACTCCCACTACCCATGAAGCTATTGACGCTCAAAAGGAAAGCACAAAATCTAATGTATAAATAATAATTATACTATGGGTGAAAAACCTGATTTTGCATTAGAAGTTCATGAATATGAAAAAGGCTGTACAATAATAGGCGGCATTGATGAAGCAGGAAGAGGCTCTTTAGCGGGGCCTCTTGCTGTTTGTATGGTTATTTACCCCTGCCATTTTTTTGCTAACCCCCCCGATGATGTTATAGGTGTTGTCAATGATTCAAAAAAATTATCTCCCAAAAAAAGATTGGCTGCAAAAGAAATAATTATTACACATTGCCTGTGGTGGGAATGTGTTCTAATACCTCACGATATAATAGATGAAAAGAATATTAATGGTGCAACATATTATGCCATTGTTCAGCTTTTACAAAACAATACCATGACACCTAATATGATTTTCATAGATGGTAATTTTTCGTTTCCACTGCCCATACCATATCAATCAGTTATAAAAGGTGATAGCCTTTCGCTTACCATTGCATCAGCATCAATCATTGCGAAGGTAACCCGTGATGAATTCATGGATAAGCTTGATGCTGAATATCCTGCATATGGTTTTGCACATCACAAGGGATATGGCACCCGTGAACATGTACAGGCTATATATCACTATGGACCCTGCCCTGTTCACCGTAAAACCTATCAACCTGTTGCAGGATTACTTGCAGGAGGATTAACACTTTTTAAATGAAAATTACCAATAACATTGTCAGTGCAGGATTGACGCAAAACTCATCACTTGCGCTGAAAAGCGGACAGGTTGTTGTTGGCACAATAACCAGACGAATGGATACTACAACAGCGATGCTGCGTGTAGGAAGCCAGCTTTTTGAAACAAGCTTTGCAAAAGGATTGCCAAAGTCAAACCACATACTACTGCGATATGATGCAATGCAGGGCAACCGATTTATATTTACCATGGTAGAGCCTGAAACAATGAAACATAATGATATATTGCTTGCAACCACCTCAAACTACAGAGCATTTTTGCATTCTCTGCACACACTTGACGATATTACCGTTTTTTCAGTCCATAAAGCTCTGGTGACAAGCAACCTTTTGCATCCCCTTCGTTTTACCACTATTGCACCACTGCTGCAGCGTTTATTGCAAAGGGGAATGTCAAATGAAACACTGCAAAAATTTTGTTACACTGTTTCAAAAGATTCTGGTATTAGTTTCATTATGCATTTACTACGAAATGCTAACGATAATCTACCGGAACTTTCTGATGAAGAGATACAGGATGTTTTTTCAATGATGTCAAAAGAGGATATTGAAAGTTTACTCTATTATGCAAGCGATAGTTCAAGAAATAGCTATTCCATCCCTTTTTACGACAACAATGGATTTAACAATGCATATATTATTGCCGATAAGGATTTTGTATGCATAGATGTAACCTTTGAACATCTTGGTAAACTTAACATTAGCATCAGCAAACAAAAGGGGCTTTCTATAAAAATCTATTGTTTTAATGATGGTGCTTATAACGCTTTACAGCCTGCTATGCAACAACTATCGAAAACAATAGAAGAAGCTACAGGTGAACCTGCACAATGCGATTGTGTATTGCGCAAAGACTGGGAAGAAAAAATAATTGCATTAATTCATAGTATGTATATACACTACAGCATTGATTTTTCTGTATAAAGTAAATGTACTTTTGGGGAACAATATCATGGAAGATATTGCGGTAGCACTAGAATACTTAACCGAAGCCAAACTGCCTAAAATTATAGCCAAAGGAAAAGGCAGATTAGCTAAAACAATTCTTGACAAAGCTAAAGAGCATAATATACCTATTTATCAGGATACTGATTTAGCCACGGTCCTTTTGACCCTTGAAAGTTCATATATTCCTGAAGAGCTCTATAAAGCAGTTGCGATAGTTCTTGCATATTGTTATAATGTTAATGATCGTTTTAGACAAAAATTAAATTGAGTGTAGCAGGTATACCAATTTTTATATTTTTTAATATTTTGTACTTGATTACTTCAATTGAAACAATTACACCATTGATATGGTTCAGATGAGAAAAATACCAGTAGATGAACTTAAACCTGGCATGAGGTTTGACAAACCTGTTTACATTGACAGCAATAATATGCTTGTAGCAGCCAATGTATCCATTAAGATAGATGATATAAAAAAGCTCATGCGCTGGGGAGTAAGCGAGGTTGAAACTGCAGGGACTCTGGTTTCCACGGAACAGGAAATAAAAGCTGCAACAGCTCGCGCAACCATGACCGACAGCGACCAGGCAAGGAAAATAATTGATGAATATAACAAATTATTAACACAGCGTGTCCCACTCATTGAAATACACCGTGAAGCGTGCAAAGCAGTAGGGAATGTTTATAGCGCAATTAAAGCTGACGAACCATTTACCATTGATGAAATTGACGCTGCATTAAGCAAGATCATTGAAATAATGAAGAACTATCCCAATATATTCTTATTTTTATATGGATTGGAAGAAGGCAAAAACTATCTTGTAGTACATTCAGTTAATGTTACCTTTTATGCAATCTTAATTGGTATGGCATTAAAATATACACCAATCAAACTTCGTGAGCTTGGTTTAGGGACCATGCTTATTGATGCTGGCATGATTAAACTGCCAGCGTATATAATGCATAAACAATCTAACTTAACCGAGCATGAATTTAACCAGATAAAAACCCATCCACTGCATGGATACAAGGCATTGCGCCAGCTTGGTAAAATACCTGAAAAAAGCGCTCTTATCTGCCTGCAGCATCATGAACAATTTGATGGGAAAGGGTATCCACGGGGGCTTAAAGGAACTCAGATTGATGAATACGCACGTATTGCCGCAATTGCTGATTCGTATGAAGCACAGATTGCAAATAGGGTATATCGTAAACGGATATTCTTCTATCAAGCAATGAAGAATCTGCTTTCAAGCGGTATCAATAAATTTGATACGGTTATTTTGCGGGTATTTTTATCAAGGATGTCAGTATATCCCATTGGTTCAATAGTTGAACTCAGCAATGGAACCATAGGTATAGTGATTGGTTCCGTTCCGCAAAAACCATTGCGTCCTATTATCAAGCTCATTATGGATCAAAATAAAAAGCGATTCACTGATACCATTATTGTCAACCTATTAGAAGAAAAAGCGCTGTATATTACCCGTGCACTTGATGAGGCTGAGATTGGCATCAATCTGTTTGAGGTTTTATAACGTATAGTATCATAAATAAACGTCAGTATGCATCACCATTACTTTTAATCAGACGTATCGCTATGGTTCATTCACTTGTTTTTATTTTTATAAAAAAAGCGGGATACCATGCAAACAAATAATCATGAGTATGGTTTAAAAGGTGAATTGGTAGCTAAAGATTTCATTGTTAACCAGGGCTTTAGCGTCATTGCACAAAATTTTCGTTTTGGAAGATATGGCGAAATAGACATCATTGGACAAAAAGAAAATCTTCTGGTATTTTTTGAGATTAAAGCACGGCATACACAATCCTATGGCAATCCTCTGTATGCAATAACACAAAAAAAGAAAAAATCGTTACGAGCAGTAGCATCCTATTTTCTTGTGCAAAATCCAGTATATAACAACAAAGAATATACCCTGCGCTTTGATTGTATTGCCATCCTTGGGCAAACAATTGAGTGGATAAAGGATATTATCCGATAACATAAAAATTGTTATACTTACTTCCCGGTATAAATACTTCCTCCGGCTAACACATCAGTGAGTGCCGTCATTTTGTATATAGCCCCATTGCTTCAGCAGATCATTCATCTGTGATGAAACCGTTACCGCTTCAGATACCTTTTGCAAACCACTTTTACCGGGAGCACACCATGCTATTATTGCATCAGGGAATGCAGCAATAGCATCACTTTTAATAGGTTGCTGTAACAATGGATTGGTTGTATCAAAGATATATTCATTGCCATGTTTTGGTAACGCAATGCCACCATATCCCAGAAGAACAACAACACCGTCAGTGGTAATAAAATATTGTGTCCGCGCAGGAATTGTAGAAAAAATGAGTCTTTGACCTTTTTTAAGCTTGAAGCGACAGCTCTGACGATGTACCTGTTGCACCACACCTTCTGACTCCACCGTATAAAAAAAACCTTCCTTTACAGCAATGCTCCCGGTAACATTTTTTTTAGCATAGAGTACATTGCCCGGCTGTTTAAAACGCAGTGCATACAGCTTCTTTTTCATGGCTGAAACCTTTTCATCATCAATGCCTGCTATGTTATAGAGCTCATCAGTATCTTTCTGCAAATCATATAATTCATGGTATTCTGAAACATGTTGCCCACCCCAATGATATGGTTTAACCCCAAAGCCATAAAATTTTTCTACATACTTATAACCATCTGCTCTGACCCCATACATAAGCCTGCCCTCACAGTAAACCGGACGGTCCCCATGCTCTGACCCCTCAATGTACGGTAGCAAGCTTATGCCCTGATAGCTCTGTGGAATGGGAATGCCTGCCAGCTCGCAAACAGTAGGAGCAATATCGATATTTCGCACCTGATAGGGAACAGATATAGCCCCAGTAATTTTTTTTTCAGGGAGTTTGATGATAAGTGGCACATGCATCTCCTCATCAAACAATGTTTGTCCGTGGGTAAATATAGATTTTTTGTTGGTATAGGGACTATGGCTATGCGCCTCATGAAAAACCTCACCGTGGTCAGTTGTTACAACGATGATGGTGTTATCGTAAAGTTTTAAGCTTTTTAAAACAGCAACTATCCTGCCAATATAATCATCGGTATAGGCAACCTCGCCAAGATAGCGTCTAAACCAGGGATGTACTCCTTTGATGCTCTTTCGCAATGGTTCCAGATACTGCGCAGGCGGGATATAAGCATTATGCGGCGCATTAAAATTTACAAAAAGAAAAAAAGGTTTATCCTTATTGTCAGCAAGCCACTGCTCAACCTCACTGGCAATATCCACTGTGTCCTCCCACTGTCGCTCATATTCTGACATATCATCAAACCCTACATCAACACCAACGCCCGAATGATCCAGAATAAAAGCGTTGTTGCCAATAGAACGAGTGATATAGCCATGATGCTTAAAAAGTACCGGGAGTGGCACTACACCGCTTTGCGTATAAAAATATTTTTTTTCCTGATTGGACACCTGAAAGTAATAGATATTCACTCCGGTGGTTGAACCATACACTGAAGAGAGCATCGCAATTGTTGAAGGACGCGTCCAGTTAGCTACCACACAGTGATTGACAAATGCAGCGCCATCCTTTGCAAGCGCATCCATGTTAGGGGTGATAGCATACTCTGGCACAATACAGTGCACGGCATCTGCTCTCAGTGCATCGACCGAGATAAATACAACATTGGGGATTGTTGTATTATCAGTGTGTTTAATCATTGCATTGGCAACAAAGCAGTACGCATAATCTTCAGAATCACTCTGGAAATTTAGTATCAGTACAGCATCGGAATAATTTTTTTCTATAGCAATTGCCATTGTTGTAAACGGCACCGGTGACAGCGTATATTCGCCTAACGTCATCTTTTTTTTGTGCGATAGTAACTGTACAATCAGCCTTCCCTTCCCCATTGAGGCACAGTCAAAAGTTAATTTCCCTTTTGTCCATGTAAGAGGAATGGCAACCTCAGCAGGATTATGGTACCGAGCTGGTAAAACAAGTGCCCGTGTTGTCTTTGACCATTGTTTTTCCCTGTCAACTTCATACGCCATCTTAACGATATATGGTTTTTTCATCCATGGATCAACATAGATGTCCCTGCTGTAAAGCCTTTGTAAAACGTTTACATCGTAGTGGATATCCATGTCCTTCTGCAACAAATCAGTGAGCACAGGTTTTTGAGAGCATGCTGTCAAAAGTATTGCTAAAAACAATGTTGTAAACAATCGTGTCATAATCGCAAACTGTATCCATTTATTGTATGCAACAAATCGATGTATAGAGTATTAATGCAACGATAATTTAAAAAAAGATTTTATCCGTACAATAAAAACTTTACAAAACAACTATCGCCCCTGTAGTATGTATGCGCTATGATGCGGATATAAAAAAATGAAAAAATATATAGTGTTTATGATGGTTTTGTGTATTGGCTGCAAAACGCAATTTGGGATAATCAATACCGTTGTATCAGAAAGCGGACAATCCATTGTATCACATAATGCTGATGGGATTACCATTACCGTTGAACCTTTTACTGACGATACATGGTTTAGAATAGCTGAAAACAGTCAATTTATTGACAAAGCAAATATTGTACGCCTTCCAAAACTATTTTTTTTCCTCATATTGATTGAAAATAAAACTGATACCCCTGTTATGATAAAGGATATAGTATTGAGGTATGACAACACAACAACTGCTGCCTTAACCACTGAAGAATTAAAACTATCTCTTTCTTCGCCTGCTTATGAATGGATAAAGGTTGATGAGCTTACCGTACCCCGGCGCTTACTGTACTTCAACGGTACTATACAAAATATTAATTTTGCACACGATACTATCCCCTGTACACTGCCATTTGTGCCCGCAGGCGATAGCCACATCAACATCATTGCATTCACATGGATACCGGTCAACGTACGCAAATTTACCAT
This sequence comes from Spirochaetota bacterium, assembly GCA_035420565.1. Lineage (GTDB taxonomy): Bacteria > Spirochaetota > UBA4802 > UBA4802 > UB4802 > UBA4802. Next base: position 22,610 of record DAOLVF010000023.1, read on the forward strand.
TGCAGTAACAGCAATAACACCTGATAGTAAAAAAATAGTTGAATGTAATTTCATACGAAATGAATATAGAACCAAAGGTAAACATTTTTTACAATGACCATACTTATGTACTATAAGGAGATAAACCATGAAATTTGACGAAAACGTCATCAACAAGGTATGCGAACTTTCCCGGTTAGAATTGACACCTCGGGAAAAACAGGAATTTACCATGCAGTTAGAAGATATTATACGCTATGTTGAAAAAATCAACGAGCTTGATACCATCAATGTGCAGCCTGCTGACCACATTGTACCATTATCCAATGTATTCAGGGATGATAGGATTAATGAGTCGCTTCCTGTTCAGGAGGTGCAAAAAATTGCTCCGCAGTTTGAAAAAAACCATTTTGTGGTACCACGTATTATTGAGGAGATGGAATGAACAGGCTTTTTATTGCGCTTCCTATTGATGAGGCAATCATACAAAATCTGCTGCCGGTACATGATGTACTTGGAAATTTTGCCGATGTAGTAAAGGTTGTTGAACCGTCGCAGTATCATTTAACCTTAAAATTTATTGGCGAATGTGAAGGCAGTATTGCCCGCGCAATAGAACATGAATTCACACAGCTTTCACTTCCCATAACCCGGTTTGACTATACGGTAAAGGACATTGGGATGTTTCCCAACATCAAACATCCGGCAGTGATATGGACAGGTATACATACCGATGAAAGGGCACTATCAC
>DAOLVF010000023.1:23439-25442 GCA_035420565.1 Spirochaetota bacterium
ATGTTACAGCAGCACTATATTATTTTCTTTACAGTCTTTTACCATATCCTCAGGCCAGATGCTCGCCTGTATCTCGCCAATATGAGCCTTCCGTAAATAATACATACATAATCGTGACTGACCAATCCCACCACCCATTGAAAGCGGCAACTCACCTGAGATCAGTCGTTTATGAAATAGCAAATTTAATCTATCCTCATTGTGGGATAGTTTAAGCTGTCGTATCAGAGTATCGCTATCCACACGAATACCCATTGATGAAAGTTCAAAAGCGCTTTCCAGAATAGGATTCCACACAAAAATATCGCCATTCAAGCCCCAATCATCATAATCCGGAGCTCTACCATCGTGCTTTGTACCATCTGATAATGCACCACCAATACCAATAATAAATACTGCCTTATGTTCTTGTACAATCATATCCTCGCGTTCTTGAGGCGATAGATTGGGATAGCGTTTCAGTAACTCTTCAGCATGGATACAGTAGATAGTTTCTGGCAGCATTGGTTTTATTTCAGGATATTCATGGTTTACATATAATTCAACACGTCGTATGACATCATATATCTTACGCACCACCTCTTTTAAATAATCGATGCTCCTCTGCTGTTTTGTAATGACCATCTCCCAGTCCCACTGGTCAACATACAGTGAATGTATATTATCCAGTATCTCATCAGCCCTGATGGCATTCATGTCGGTATAGATGCCGCATCCAACCTGTATGTTATAATCTGCCAGAGCCATCCGTTTCCATTTTGCCAGTGATTGTACAATTTCAGCTTGCTGGTTATTCAAATTTTTTATTGTAAAAGAAACTGGTTTTTCAATACCATTCAAATCATCATTTATACCCGTACCTTTCAATACAAATAAAGGTGCTGTCAATCGTATAAGATTAAGCTCAAATGCTAAATTAAGCTGAAAAAAATCTTTAATTTTTTTTATAGCTTTTTCAGTACTATGAAGATCAAGGGCTGGCTTATATCCTTCTGGTATATAATATCCACGGGGCATTATCATCTCCTTTTAAGTATAATAAAATGTATTGAGCATATTTTTTATTGCAGTTAAACAATTGAACAATTGGACTCTATTGTATTAATATTTTGTCAAGATTAAATTTTTAAATTTTTTTTGTGAATACAAGTAAGCACACAATCAAAGCCATAGATGATAAAACAAAGGGTAAATGATGGCACTGCTCATGGTGAGCAACAGTTTTTATTTATTACCATCTATCGTAATAGTTCCTGCGCAATCACTCTTTGGGTTACATCTATTAACTCATTGATGGTATCATGCGAATAACCATCTGTTGGTATTGGATCACACACCACAACATCTATCGTTCCAGACTTAACAACAAGGCTTCCCTTTGGCAATATCTGCCTGCTCCCTTTCACCACCACCGGCAATATTGGCATGGTTCGTTCAATAGCTATGGTAAATCCACCTTTTTTAAATTTTTGCAATCTGCCATCGTTTGAACGAGTACCCTCAGCAAATACCATAAGGCTTACATCCTGTGGCAATCTGCTAACAGCTTTGTTAATACTTGCTATAGCCCTATCCCTATTACCCCGGTCAATAAATACATTCTTAGAAGCATAGAGCGCCCAGCCAAACAATGGCATATACAGCAATTCTTTTTTTATAACCCATCTGAATTGAATCTTTAACGAAGTAACCAGAGCCAGTATATCATACTGTGACTGATGATTGCTTATGATGACATATTGAGTTCCTTTTTGTATCTTTTCCAGGCCATGAACTCTAACTTTTACACCTGTCACAATAAGCATTGTCCATGCCCATATCTTTGATATGGTAAACGCTAAATTACCTGTCACTGAAAATACTGCCGCTAATGTCATGGGAACAAACAGAACAACACTCATGAATGATGCCCAGAAAAAAAGCCAGATTATCTTAAAACAATTAATGAACTTTTCCATAAACAAGCCCCTATCACCTATACTTCAAACGTAAATCATAATAAT
>DAOLVF010000024.1:0-17073 GCA_035420565.1 Spirochaetota bacterium
GCAGCGTGTTGATGCATTAACAGTAAAGATGGAGGAATTGGCGGAAGCACAGAAGAAGACAGAATTAGTTGTTCAGCAATTGCTGTATGATATGAATATGGTAAAAAAACAATTAGGTGGGTTGTCTCATGCTGTTGGCTATGGCATAGAGGATAAGGTTATTCCGTTTATGGAATCTTTCATTGAAAAAGAGTATGGGTTTGTACCACAAGAAGTAGAAAGAAAATTTATCAAGTACGATCAAAAAAATAAAGATGAGATCAACATCTTTGTAAAAGGTTTAAAAAACGATGTGACTATGATTGTTGTTGGTGAATGTAAATCTCAACCGGGAAAAAGTGATATCGATGATTTCAACAAAATGCTTCATCGTTTGCAATCACATTTTAAACAGGATATTTCTGGTTTTATTGTTGGCTATAGTTTTGATCCTGAAGTTGAAGATTATTTGATTACACACTATCCACATATTAGATATTATAAAACTTATCAGATTGAACGTTTGGCACGTAAATAAATATTTTACTGTTTTATGTAATAGAAGCTAATTCCTTTAAAATGGCTTTACATGATCGATTGTATAATTACATAATTACATTGCTATCTTTAAAAACAATTGACGTTAAAAAGGACTGGGATATGACCAAACGTATGAACGATTACGTCAATGCTATGATTGAAGAGTGGGGCAGTGACAATACTTTCTATGGTTTAAGCCATGAAGGGCAGCTTATTGAGCAATGGACTACTGACCTGGATGGGTTAGAGATTTATTATAGCTATGTACGCAATAGTAAATGGGTAAAAGTGATAGTATTGCCAACTGAAACAGGCATACGTCCTGAGCGTGATCTTTATAAATGGAAGGGATGTATTAATGAATGGATTGCTGAGACTGCTGTATGGTGGGCTTTTGAACTTTTAACTGAAAATGAGGCAAAAGCATTTATGATGAAGAATAAGCCAGTGGTGAAATTTCAGTTTATTCGATCAGGACACCCCCACGAGCTGGCAGTGAAGTTTGACGGCTATCATTGGGTGGTGATTGATGACTAAAATTTTTTTTCAATACAGGGGTAAAACGTATGCCCCTGTATTTGCTGTATTTGGATAAAAGAAATAGTTTACACTGGTATTTGCTTGTTTGTTCGTGTCCAGATTTTCATTTTTTCGGCCTGCTTTATTAAGTCATCCTGGAATTGAGGATGTGCAATGCTTATAAGCTTTTCAGCTCTCATCCATGTTGGACATGCTACTAATTTAACTGCGCCATATTCGGTTACTATGTAATCTACCATCTGACGGGGGATAGTAACTGTTGAGGCTAATGGTAGCTGCGGCACTATACGTGATTGCAACTCGCCCTTTGAGTTGGTGTGGGTTGATGATAAGCATATAAAGCTTTTTCCTCGTTTTGACCATTGAGCACCCAATACAAAGTCCCACATGCCGCCATTACCTGAAACCTGCCCGGAACCAAGAGTTTCAGCATTAACCTGAGAGAACAGATCAACCTGTATGGCATTACATATGCTTACTGTATCATCGTTTTGTGCAATTACCTTTGGATCGTTGGTATAGTCAACAGGATAAGAGGCTAATCCCTGATTATCATGCATGAAATCATACATGTGTTGTGAACCGATTGCAAATGTATATACACATTTAAATCGGTCGATATTCTTTTTAGCTCCGTTCATCCTGCCTGATTCAATCATATCAACATAAGCATCAACAAACATCTCTGTATGTCCACCCAGATTTTTAAGGTCCGATTGAGCAATAAGTTTCCCTACCATATTTGGCATACCACCAATACCTAACTGTATACAGCACCCGTCATATAAAAATTGCATGACATGTTCTGCTATCTTTTTATCTATTTCGGTTGGAGGTACCTCAGGTGCTCCAAATATCATCTGTTCTGGAGGCGCTTCAACAATAAAGTCAATACGGGATATATGGATAGCTTCTTCTGACCCACCAAGACACCGCGGCATATTTTTATTTACCTCAACAAGGACGTAGTCAGCAGCGTCAATTTTTGCTGATGTCTCAGAGTTTTGCGGGCCAATATTAAAAAATCCCTGATCATCCATTGGCCCAACCTGCAGTATGGCAATCCATTTCACATTTTTACTTTTTTCAGGGATATTGTAGTAATATGAGCGATAGCCGGGGGTAATGTTTTCATGGGGATCCTGATTAAGCAAATAACGATAATAGAATGGTGCTCTGTGGTAAAGAATAGGACAGTAATAGGCAGCCTCTACCTGAGTATGCAATAGTCGTGTTAGTTTGCTCCACTGCCAGTCAATATAGGTAAAACTTTGAGGATATTTAATAACCTCGGGAACCGGCGGTAAGGTTACCGCTGTATATATAACCACATCTTTTAGCTCAGGTGCTCTTTTTGCCAGTGCCTGATCTAAAATTACAGGTTTCCCGTTGAAAAAACCATAATCGACAACATCACCGCAATCAACAACTTTTACTGCGTTATCAGGAGTAGTTAATTTTGCATTATATTCCTGCCAGTAATTCATAAATACGCCTCCATTTTTTAAAAATTTTAATTCAAAATATTATAATAATACAATATTATATTGTCAATAAAAATATTTAGTATTATTAAAAATTATATTAATAATAAATTATATATATACGATATTATTATAATGTTGTAATATATATATCTGGCATTCAATTATTGAATTAATCCCCAATAATATATTATTTGCTTTACACAGCAGATGTAACTATGGTAACATTATCTACTTAATAATACAAATGATGATGTTTTAATAGAAGAAGTTGCCTGTGGACGATGTATAGCAAGCCATAGAGGATGAAAATAGTGCTTTTACTTTTTTTAATACGGTGGCATGCTGCTTTACTTCCATGGGGAAGGAAAAAATTATATGATAGCCGATACCATACCATAGTATTCCACAAATGAAAAGGAGAAAATTGTTATGAAAAAAACATCTAAAATGCTTATTTCAACAGTCATTGGTATATTCATGGTCAGCATTGTTTTTGCTGCAGCCCTTGTTATTGAGAGTAATGAGATAAAACTTGTTATTGATTATCAGGTTGAGAAACCATATACCGAGATGGCATTGAGCTTTTCAAAGGATATTTTTGTGCTCAGCGATGTCGATTCTATGGTGAAAGATGTCAACGACAAGCTCCATATAACGTTTAAGCCTGATATAGAATATACCATAAAACCACTTGATACACGCAGTTGTATCGTTGAAATCTACAATCCAAAACCTGCCAATGAATATCATTTTACTATTACGGTAAAAGGCTATGATAAAAAAGCTATAACCATAACCTGCAACAATAGTGAAATAGAACAGGGGAAGGACTACTATTTCAGAACACCATTGTTGAAGGTTGTAGAGTACCATCGAAGCAGTGAAATGATAAATACCCCCATTGTGCTACGATTTAATTTTCCTGTTTCATTAGAGGTGCTGAAACAAAAATTGTCTATTGATCCCAAAATAAGTGTAGCAGTAGAGTATGATAAGGATGATACAACAAAAAAAACAGTTATTGTGTATCCTGCAAATGAAGAGAAAGCCCAAAAATATTCTCTCACAATAAATAAAAGTATGGTACCGGTTGGCGGTGTGCTTGGCATGGAATCGCATTTTTCATTTACCTATAACACCTTTTATCCATTGGAACTGATGAAGGTTGAGTCTGCCTATGGACGGAGTGGATCTTTTTATCCAGATTATCCTGTAGAGTTTACTTTTAACAATGAGATTGCTATCCCGGAAGGTCATTCAGCTGCGGAGTATGTGACAGTAAGTCCCAATCCCGGCGGCGTGCAGGTCAGCGTGTATGGTGATACATTATCAATCAGTGGTAATTTTATAGGCAATGAACGATATACAGTAACTATCGCCAAAGATATTCAGGATATTTATGGTCAAAAGCTGGATGAACCTATTGTCGAAGAGATTACCTTTGAGCATGCATTTTCGCATTTTACGTGTCCGGAAAACTATATGCTGGTGGAAAGCTATATGGAAAAAATTGTTCCGATGCATATGGTCAATGTTTCATCGTTTAGCTGTAAATATCTTTCACTTGTTGATGAAAGGGACATCAGAAAGTATCTTGAAAATCCTAAAGAATATTTTAAAGAATACGCTACCGTTAAACATTATACTGTCAACTGGGCATGGGATGTTTATAAAACTGTTAAGTTTGATTTTTCAAAGCTTCATGCCGCTAACCATGGATTTTTTGTGTATGAGATTACACCGTCTATGGAAAATCCCTATAACAGTGAGTCTAACACATTTCATGGCGTTATGCAGCTTTCAGATATTGGGGTTACGGTAAAAAAAACTAAAAATAATGTTTTTGTCCATGTGCGCAGTTTGCTTCATAATACACCGTTACAAAATGCCTCTGTGTATTGCACAGGTGATAGCCCCATTGGTAAAACTGACAAAAAAGGTGTGGCAATCATTAAAAATACGGGGTGCTCTGTTTACACCATTAAGCATGAGCAAAGCATTTTTTACTATAGCATGAGTAATAGTTCATATCATGACGAAGACAATAGCAATACTGCGATACAGCTTCCTGAAAAACATTATGGCTCAAGTTATTTTATCAATACGCCGAAGATTCAGCTTTTTACCGATCGCTACCTTTATAAACCAGGTGAGATAGTTCATGTTAAAGGGATTTTCAGATATCGAAACAATGACCAGTGGAGTTTAAATCCGCCGCTATCTCCAGTGAAAGATATTATTGTCACGGTATATAATTCTCGTCATGAGGAGATTGAAACGTATACAAAGTCACTATCGCCAACAGGTGGGGTGCAGTGGGATATACCAATAAAGGGTAACTATCCTACAGGATACTATCGTATAACTATTACAGCTAAAAATAAAGATTATAATATTAATGGTGGTATTCACTTTCAGGTTGAGGAGTTTAAGCCTGCAAAAGCCGAGATGAAGATTATTCCTGAAAAGTTAAAGTATCATTGGGGTGAGATGCTTGCAATGGATGTGTTTGGGTGGTACCTGTTTGGTGCGCCGGTTAACAATGATGTTGAATATACAGTTTCGTTAACGCCGGTTATATACAGGAGTGAATCATATCCAGATTATTCGTTTTCTACACAGTTGTACTACTATGATGAATATGATGAGTACACCCCATCATCAACTACTATAGCTACAGGCAGGGTAAAGGTAAATGAAAAAGGGATTGCCAGGGTATTTGTTCCCCTTAAAGCAATGGCAAATGTTCCCAATGCTGATATTGTTATAACTGCAAAGACCTACCTTTCTGATGATTCACCGGTGTTTGGAGCTAAAGCGGGATTACAGGTGTTTGAGCCGGTTCATGTTGGTATACGGGTGCCACGCTATTTTAATAATACCGACAGTCCTGTAACAGTACAACTGGTAGCCCTGAATAGCAGTGATAAAGTGGTTGAAGGAAATACTGTCAAGCTTGTGGTGAAAAAGCATGAGTGGAAATCATTTCAGATTGCCGGTGTCAATGGCAGATTGCAGTGGGAATATAAAAATATAGCGACAGATGTATATGCACACAATTATGTCATCGGCAAAAAGGAGGTAGCAGTAGCAATAAATGATCCAGGCTATTATACCGCCGAGGTGTACGATAGTTCCGGCAAACGAAAATTTGCAGTGAAGAGCTTTTACAGTATAGGGAAGGGTGAAGCTGGCTGGCGCGTCAATGACGATGAATCGGTTGATGTTGAAACCGATAAAAGCAGTTACAATGTTGGTGATACTGCCATGCTGCTTGTTAAAAATCCCTTTGAAAAGGCGTCTGCCATGGTAACGGTTGAGCGTGAGAAATTTTTTGACTATTTTGAAGTCCCTGCTACTACCAGCATTGTCATGATACCAATAAAAATAACCGAGGAACATATACCCAATATATATGTCAGCGTTATGGTATATACACCGAGAACAGGTTTTAATAACGTAAAAAATGGAGATGATTTAGCAAAACCAAAATGCTACATAGGGTATGCCAGTATAAAGGTTGTTCCCCGCGAAAAAAAATTACAGGTTAAGGTAAAATCAGACAAGAAGCAATACAAACCTGGTGAAGAGACAACCATAGAGATAAACGTAACTAATTATAAGGGACAGCCAATCAATGGTGAGGCAACCATTTCAGTAGCCGACCGCGGTGTTCTTAACCTGGTTAATTACACGCTGCCCAATCCGCTGGACTTTTTTTATGCTCCTCGCAGTCTTGCTGTTACAACATTTGATGTGAGGCAGATTATTCTGGGGCAACGATATATAAAAGAAAAAGGAGAGCTCATTGGTGGTGATGGCGGTATTGCCTCAATGGGGATGATTGTACCGAGAGCAAATATACGGTTTAGCGCTTATTACAATGCAACAGTTAAGATAGAAAAAGGAGTAGCCCGGATAAAATTTAAACTGCCTGATAACCTTACAAGCTTTAAGTCAATGGTGGTGGTGCATACAAACGATTCACGATTTGGCTATGGTGAAACAACATTTGAGGTTAAAACCCCGTTAATGGTACTGCCAACATTTCCGCGTTTTGCCCGTGTTGGTGATGCATTTGATGCTGGCGCACTTGTGTTTAACTATTCAGGTATAAAACAAACAATAACAGTAAGCATGGAGCTTTCTGGAGGTATTAAATGCCAGGATGGAAAATTGAGCAGCATCAAAGAGATTGATCTTAACAATGGTCAGTCAACTGAGCTTACCTTCCCTATTGTTGTTGATAATGCCAATCAATCCACATTTGTCATTAAGGCAAAGGCTGATAAGCATACTGATGGGATAAAGGACAGCATTGCCATAAAAGCACCCAACATCTATGAAACGGTTGCACAGTATGGAAGGATTACCAAAGCGGACGATAGTGCAAAACATACTATTGATATTTCAAAAAATATCATTCCGTATGTTTCTTCGGTAAATGTGTTCGTTTCGCCATCTGCATTTTCTGAGTTAAAGGGAAGTCTTGATTATCTTGTAGAATATCCCTACGGCTGTCTGGAGCAGAAGGCTTCCAGGATATTACCACTCATTATAGGTGAGGATATTATTATTCAAAAAAATTTACTGAAGATAAAATCAAAAGAGGATTTAAAAAATACTGTCGCAACGATATTAAAAGAATTTCCAGGCTATTTTAAAAATGATGGTTTTTCATACTGGCAGGACAGTTCATATACCAGTAGCTATCTAACAGTATATGCTACCTTTATTATGACAATGGCAAAAAAACAAGGGTACACCGTAGATGCCGTAACCTTTGATAAAGCGTTAGCAACCGTGAAACGGTTTGCAACAAAAGGGGTTATTTTTAGCAATGAGGAAAGCTTTTTTTCAACCTACTATAAATATCTAACATTGAGCTTTGCCCATTATGTTGCCGCACTCAATGGCGTTACCAGCGAAAATCAGCTTAAACTTGTTTACAGCGTCATGAACAGCAAATACGAGGATATGATAGCAGGCTATGCGTATCTATTAAAAGCTGTAGCGTTGTATCCTGATTCCAATTTTAAGCAGTCCATGACCAGAATGATAGCGCAAAAATTCTTTTCGGCGATGCGTACTGAATCAGGTTATGTTTATTTCAAGGACGCAAGTGATTGGGGATATTTTTATTATGATGATGTTATAGTGACATCGCTCATTTTGCAGTCGTTGCTGGAGGCAGGGGTGCCATTTGACAATGATTATAAGGTGGTCAATTATCTGCTCAAACAACGGAAAGGATATGCTTGGCTTAATACGCATGAAAATGCTATCGTCTGGTGGGCACTTAATACGTATTTCACAAAGTATGAAAAGGGAAAACCAGATTTTGCGGTAACGGTATTGTTTAATGCTAAAGAATTGCTCAATGCATTGATTACCGATACCAGTACAACCTATTCCGGATTGTATGCAATTACTCATCAGGATAGTGGTTCACGGAGTTTACAGCTTTCAAAGAAGGGTGAAGGCGTTCTCTATTATACTTTTCGATATACCTATATTCCTGTGTACGACAAAATGATATCAAAGAATATGGGCTTTTTAATAACAAAGCGTTTCAAGGATGTGAAAACCGGCAATGAGGTAACAGCTTTTAAAAAAGGTTCAGAGTATCTGGTTGAAATAGAGGTATACACGCCAAAAGAGCGGGGGATTACTGTCCTGGATGATCAGTTGCCTGCAGGATTTGAGCCGGTGAATATTACCTTTGCCACTGAGGAAAAAATGACAGCGGAAAAAAGGAATGCTTACTATGCAGATTGGGGCACATTCAACCACTATGAACAGTATAACGACAGGGTTGTATACTATGCTGACTTCATGCATACTGGCAATCACACTGTTGTATATAAGGTGCGAGCAACCAATTCAGGGGTATTTAAGCTGCCGGCATGCAAGGTGGAGGAGATGTATAATCCCGAGGTGTTTGGCATTATGTATTATACTAACGCTGTGCAGGTGCAATGATAGCTATGAAGCCGTTGCTAACTCTGGAATGCAGATATCGCATAAAAAAAATAATAAAGCTCAGTAGCGGCGTCATCTTTTTGGCGATAGTTATCTATATAGTGTTTCCCTATAAAAGAGATTACCTTGCGTCATCAAATAAACTCCCGGTTGTTATCTATGACAGGAATGGGACGGTCCTTATGGAGGTAGCAAAAGGCAAAAGTGGTTTGTGCCAGGCTATCAGTATACAACAACTTCCCGAGGATTTTATTTCATTACTGTTATTTTCCGAGGACAGGAATTTTTACCACCATTGGGGTATATCGTTAAAGAGCATTGCACGGGCACTGTATCAAAATGGCAAAGCTATGCGCATTGTTTCCGGGGGATCAACCATCACCCAGCAGGTTGTAAAATCAAAAAAAGAGATACTGCGCAATACGGTGTTGACAAAAATGCTGGAGTTTATTGAGGCGGTACGCATGGAGCTTCATTTTAGCAAGGATGAGATTCTGCAGGGGTACATCAATGAGGTGTATTTAGGGAATAACATCTATGGCTTTGAAAAGGCAGCCCAGATATATTTTGGTAAGCATATAAATGAATGCAATCTGCTGGAGGCAGGTTTTTTAATTGCAATAGTAAAAGCACCGGAACGATATAATCCATATCAAAATCCTGAAACAGTGGTTCAAAGTGCAAAGAGGCTTTTGCGCAATGCCTGTCACATGGGCTATGTAAAAATTTCTCCCTTTGAACTGGAGGTTTATACTAATAGCAGGATTGCATTGCAGTATAATGAAAAGAAGGTTATTGCTCCATTATTCTGCCTGTATGCATTATCGCAGGCTCGTAGATTATTTCCGGATAAGGATATCACGCATATCTATACCACGCTGGATGCAACCATATATAGCAATGTATTAACCGTGATGCAAAATTCAATGAGCATGCTGAAGGATAACAATGCGCTGCATGCTGCGCTGGTGATGATTGACAACACAACCATGGAGATTGTTGCCATGATTGGAAGTGTTGATTTTTTTGACTATAAAAAAGGGCAGGTTGATGCTACTCTTATAAAGCGTCAGGCTGCATCCACCATGAAGCCTTTTGCGTATGCTCTGGCACTTGAAACAGGTATGTTCCATACATCAAGTATTGTGCCGGATGTATATACGCAATTCCCCTCTAAGGTTGGAAACTATATACCAAAAAACTTCAGTGATTCCTACCATGGTCCGGTACGATTTGCAAAGGCGCTGGGTTGTTCATATAATATACCTGCTGTATATGTAGTAAGTAAGATTGGGCTTGTTTCTTATTATAATCTTTTAAAAAAGATAGGTTTTGATTCAATAACACGCTCGCCATCGTACTATGGACTGGGTTTGGTTCTGGGCAATGCTGATGTCAGCCTGCTGGAACTTGCAAATGCCTATACAGTTTTTCCACGGCAGGGATTATTTTCAAAAACTATCGCTATAAAAAAAATACGAGATGCGCATGGCAAGGAATATACAGTGCAGTCTGCTGGCAGCGCAAGGGTTTTGAAGCAACAAACATGCTATTTGATTTCGCATATATTGTCCGAATATAAATATAAAGTTGATGCCTTTGGATTGTGCTCATCCATTAATTTTCCCTTTCCCTTTGCAGTGAAGACTGGAACATCAAAAGATTTCAAAGATAATTTTATTGCAGGATACAACAAGCAGTATACCTTTGCGGTCTGGGTTGGAAATCTATATAATGAGTCACTGTGTGATCTTCCGGCGGTATCGGGGGCTGGCATTGTTTTAAAGGATGTACTGCTGTATCTATGGAATGCAGGGTATCCATTTGAAAGGTTTACCATGCCTGAAAATATAAGAAAGGTAAAAATATGTACACTGTCCGGCATGGTTGCCGATACCTATTGTCATAGTACTGATTATGAGCTATATTCCGGCAATAACCAGCCTTGCAATAAATGTAACTGGCACACAAAAAATGCAACAATTGTACCATCACAGTTTAAAGAATGGGCAAGGAATAAAAATTATAATGTTGCTCATGACGCTTCTGTGCAAATTGTTTTTCCCGGGAATGGTGTGGTGTTTAAAATAGAAAAAACAGTCCGAAAAAATTTACAGGCTATACCATTGAAGGCAACTGCTAATAGCAATATTCAATGGTATGTTGATAATCGGTATATAGGGGAAGGCAGTGAACTTATATGGCAGTTATCGGCAGGGCATCATGTTATTAGCATACAGGCTGGCAATCAGCGCGATGCTGTCAACATCACCGTTCTGGAATAATGTTCATGAATTCAATATGTCAGTAGTATTGTAAACAAATACAATGCGATATCATTGGCTATCGTTTAAAAATTGTGTACTGGAATATACTGAATATAACCATATAAAAGAATAAAAATAATTGCCATAAAATAACATATTGTTATACATGTCATAAATAGAGAAAAAAAGGAGTGATACGATGATGCATAAACTGTTTTACCCTGATTCGATTGCTATTGTAGGTTTGTCCTCGCGTCCAAACAACATTCCACGGCTTACCCTTGAAAATACCTTGCGATGGGGTTATAGTGGAAGAATTTTTGGGGTTAATCCAAAAAGCGACGATGAGCAGGTTGACGGTATCAGGATGTATAAATCCATAGGAGCCTTGCCTGAAATTCCTGATCTGGTGTATGCACTGGTTCCGGCTAAATTTGTTCCAGGTATTGTTGAAGAATGTGGTCAAAAAGGTGTACAGTGGATGGCAATCCCCAGTGGTGGATTTTCTGAGTATAGCGAAGAAGGGAAATCACTTGCACAGAAAACGGTTGATACTGCAAAAAAATATGGAATTCGTTTTGTTGGGCCCAATGGGTTGACGGTAGCTAATGTTGAAAATGGATTGTGTTTGCCATTTGTTCCTATTTTACGCCCGCAGTTTGGTGGGATGTCGATAGTATCTCAAAGCGGTGGTGTAGCATTGATGATGTGGAATGTCATAATGGATGAAAATATTGGCATAGCAAAATTTGCCAGTATTGGTAATAAATTAGATTTAGATGAGGTGGATTTTCTGGAATATTTAGGCTCTGACCCCGCCACATCAATTATATGTATGTACCTTGAAAGTATTCCACGAGGTTCTGATTTTATAAAAGTTGCTGATAGGATAAATAAACCAATAGTTGTATATAAATCGAACACAACGCAGGCTGGAAAAAAAGCTGCAATGAGTCATACAGCTGCTATGAGTAATGATGAGGATATTATTAACGCTGCATTTGAAAAGGCCGGTATTATCCGTATATACAATTACCATGACTTTTTTGCTGTGGCCAAAGCATTTAAATTGCCACCAATGAAGGGGAAGCGTGTGATGGTGATGAGCCCAGCTGGTGGTTTTAGTGTTATGACTGCAGATTTATGTGAACAGGCAGGATTTAAATTTGCAAATCCCGGCAAAGAATTTTATGAAAGCTTGCAGAAATTTTCCAATGCTGGTGTTATACAGTTTTCAAATCCTCTTGATATGGGCGATATTTATGATCCCGCTTTTACCGCGCATGTACTTTATTCGGTTATGCATAACAATAATGTTGATGGTGCCATGTACGTAAGCCAGCGTCCACAGATGCCCGACAGGAAAAATGTATTTTCACAGATGTTTTTATCCGACCTTTCAAAAGAAGCATGGGGTGCCATTGTTTCTTCGGGGAAACCACTGGCAATTTGCCTGTTAGGTATGGCAAAGTTGATGGCACAGATAAAACGCTCGGTAAACTTCCCAATATTTAACAGTGCCGAGGAGATGGTGCGTGCAATGAAATTCCAGATGAAATACTGGTTGCGACGTTCTACACCTCAAATGCATGAGTCATACCCAATGAGCCTTGATACTGTATTACGATGGATAACCAATCACCATGGCGATATTGGTGAAGATGCCATGGAACTACTTGAGTTCATTGATATTCCCGTGCCACAGTCAGGGATAGCAAAGTCGGAAAAGGAAGCGGTAACAGTAGCAAAACAACTTGGCTATCCTGTTGTATGCAAGGTCATTTCCCGCGATATTTTACACAAGTCAGATGTTGGTGGGGTGATAGTTAATGTGAATGGAGATGAAGGTGTAAAGCAGGCTTATGCAGCAATACAATCCAGTGTACTATCGCATAAACCTGATGCACACATTGAAGGTATACGCATTTCAACAATGGCACCTGATGGAGTGGATATGTTTGTGGGGAGCAAATATGATCAGTCATTTGGACAGGTTATTATCTTTGGTTTTGGTGGCATATATGTTGAGGTGTTTAAAGACATAGCCTATTGTTTATGCCCGGCTACAAAGGAAGAAATTAAGCAAAAGCTTACTTCATTAAAATCGTATGCACTGCTTAAAGGTGCGCGTGGCAAAAGTGCACTGGATGTTGATGCCTATGTTGACATTATATGGAAGGTATCACATCTTTTAGCCAGTGCATCCCATATTAAAGAGCTGGACCTTAATCCTGTGCGGGTGTTTGAACACGGCTGTCAGGTTTTAGATGTGAGGATGAGAATAGTTCATTAAATTTTAATTTGCAGGTTGTTGTGGCACTGCTATACTTATGGCTATGGTATATCTTGATAATGCAGCAACCAGTTTTCCCAAACCGGATACGGTAATAAAGGCTGTAACCAATTGCTTAACAAACTACTGTGCTAATCCAGGCCGTTCAGGGCATTCACTTTCCATTGAAGCAGCGCGGAAAGTATTTGAAACGCGTGAAACTGTTGCCGAATTGTTTCATGCAAAAGATTCACGGTATGTCATCTTTACTGCCAATGCCACAATGGCAATCAATCTGGTTTTTCATGCACTTTTGCAAAAAGGCGATCATGTCGTCGTCTCATCAATGGAACACAATGCAGTGATGCGTCCTCTCAGACATTGGGAATCACAGGGTATCATCACACTTTCTTTGGCAAATGCCGATGGCAATGGTTTCGTTGATGATGACATTGGTGCTTTCATACAGCCAGCCACCAGATTATGTGTTATTAATCATGCATCCAATGTTAATGGTGTCGTACAGGATATAGCATCTATTGCAGGCAGAATAAAAGAAATCAATCCTGATGTTGCAGTGCTTATTGATGCTTCACAGAGCACCGGGCTTATACCTATTGATATACAGGCAATCAAATGTGATTTTGTAGCGTTTACCGGGCATAAAGCATTATATGGACCTCAGGGGATTGGTGGACTTGTAATAAATACAGCAAAGCACTTACAGCCGTTTATCATGGGTGGTACCGGCAGTAAATCTGAAAGCCAATTCCAACCGCAGTTTTTACCCGATAAATTTGAAAGTGGTACGCTTAATCTTCCGGGTATTGCTGGACTTAAAGCAGGGATTGACTATGTAAAATCCCGTATGGATGAAATACACCATAATGAACTATTGCATATAAAAACCATAGTTGAAGGGTTGTCATCCATTAAAGATTTGAAGCTTTTCTGGAGCAGATCGTTGCATAATCAGATTGGTGTTATATCAGTAGCTCATAATCATATACCCTGCAGCGAGATTGGACAAAGGCTCAATGATGAATTTTCAGTTTTTGTACGCACCGGTTTGCATTGTGCACCGCTGGCTCATGAAACACTGGGTACCTATCCTAATGGGACGTTACGGGTGTCAGTAGGTTTATTTACCAACAAAAGTGATGTCGATGTATTTTGCAAAGCAATAGAAATCATTTCAAAGTGAAGAATATGGACTATTGTTATTTATTATTACCGTCAGTACATGATGCAATGAAAGCTGAGAAGCTTTTATTACAATCAGGTTGTGCAATACAGGTTATTGCCACCCCGCGGGAAATATCGCATAACTGCGGGGTGGTTATAAAATTTAGCTGTGCTGAAATCAATACGGTACTACTATCTTGTAAGGAACTGTCGGCAGAACAAAAGATATTCAAAAAAAATAGTAATAATGTGTATTACGAAATTATCCCAGAGTAGATTCTAACTTCCTGATGCTTTCAGCAAGTATCTTATACTCTTTTGAATTTTTTGGAAATGTGCTCTGGTACTTTTTAAAGTACTTTATCTGTTCCATCTTCCACTGTTTCATATCAAAGCTGTTTTGAATCATAAATAATCCCCCTTGTACAATACTGTACTATAATTGTCGTAAAAATGATCTATTCCATTGAGAAGAAAATTTTTCGCCTGCATTTTTTCAACACTGCAAGGCATTCTATGGCTTACAATGCCTTCACAATAACTATCGTACATGCATCATATACTGGGCGATAGTTACTATGTATTATGTAGTGTTTTGCAAATAAGTGCAAGCTACAGCAGGCTATATTTTTTTGATTACCGGTGTTATTGATGTACTCTGATGAAGATATATTTTTTTACAATAAAAAAAAGCTGCTCAAATCAGAGCAGCTTTTTTTATTAAAATGTATTCGTAATTACCACTTTTCAACTAATTCAAACAATGCAGCAGCACCCATACCGCCGCCGATACACATTGACTCAATACCGTATTTAATACCGTTTTTAGTCATCATATTAACGATCTGTGCAGCCAATTTTGCACCGGTACATCCTAATGGATGCCCTAAAGCTATAGCTCCGCCATTAACATTGATACGGCGTGTTTTGCTGTCAACTGCCCATTCTTTTGGATCAGCTATACCAAGCTGTTGTGCACAGTAAACTGCCTGTGATGCAAATGCTTCATTGATCTCAAATATGCCTATGTCTTTAATATCCAGTCCAACAAGCTTTAAGAGTTTTGGAATGGCATAAGCTGGTCCAACACCCATTTCATCTGCTTTGCATCCTGCAACAACGTAAGCTTTAACTTTTGCCAGTGGTTTTACACCGTATTTACGGCATGCTTCTTCGCTCATAAGAAGTGTAGCAGCAGAACCATCAGTGGTCTGAGAAGAGTTGCCAGCAGTAACTGAACCAAATGCTGCAAAGGCTGGTTTTAGTTTTCCAAGCCCTTCAATTGTAGTATCTGAACGAACACCGTCATCAAAGTCCTGCATAAATTCTTCTTTCTTAATAGTGCCATCAGGCTGGGGAACAAACTTAGTAGCCTTTGTTGGAACAATTTCATTGTACAGCTTGTTCTTTTGAGCTTCAGCAGCTTTCATCTGTGAATGATAGGCAAATTCATCCTGCATCTGACGGGTAATTTTATACCTGTTGGCAACATTTTCTGCTGTTATTCCCATTGAGATATAAACGTCGGGATTCTGCTTTGCCCAGTAGGGATGAGGGCGTGGCATATTGCCTCCCATGGGGACTATCGACATGGATTCTAAACCAGCACCTATAGCTACATCACACCATCCGGCTTGAATACGCATTGTTGATATTGCTATGGCTTCCAGACCAGAAGCACAAAATCGGTTAACTGTTGCACCACATGTATCATCGGGGAATCCTGCCATCTGAGCAGCTATACGACCAACGTTTAACCCCTGTTCAGCTTCAGGGAAAGCACAACCGACCATAATATCATCAACGACTTTCTTGTCAACCTTTGCTCGTTCGATTACACCCTGTAGAGCAGTGACAAGCAAATCTTCGGGTCGTGTCTGAGCAAAAGCACCTTTGCCTCTACGGCACCCAGGTGTTCTGACAGCCTGTACGATATATGCATCTCTCATAAAAATTTTCCTCCTGTTTGCATAGATTTTCTATGACTAAATAAATAATGGTTTGCCAGTTTGTAAGATATGCTCAGCCATCTTCTGGGTATTTTCTGTCTGCCACAATTCAACAAAGGCTTCTCGCTCTAACTTCAACCAGTGTGCTTCATCAATTTCCATGCCACTTGGCACATCACCACCTGACATTACCCATGCAATCTTCTTTGCTATAAATTCCATGTGAGGAGTAATGTACATGCCTATTCGCATATTGAGCATTTCTGCATCTACCATACCCTGAGCTTCACGGCCAAGAACCGCAAATTTTTCCTTCTTTGGTGGAGCGTATCCTTCATCAACCATTCTTAGCACTTCTTTCTTGGCTTCGCCAATTAAAAGATCTCTATTGAATACGATTCGGTCTTTAGCACCAAGGAATCCTTTCTTCTGAGCTTCAAAAGCTGACATGGTAACCTGAGCCTGAGCTACTGCCATAAAGCATGGCAGGAAAAGACCTGCTAAATCGGTAATCTTTGCAGCTTTTGGAACAGACTTAAGATATTTTCTCCATAAGTTCATCATTCCAAGACCACCAGGAAGCAGACCTGCACCAATTTCAACCAGACCCATATAAAGCTCAGCATGTGCTACTATCCTGTCAGCATTAAGACATACCTCGCAACCGCCACCTAACGTCATGCCATAAGGAGCTGCAACAACGGGTATTGGTGCATATTTTGCTGCTAACTGTGAAGTATGAACATTAGCAATAAATTTATCAATTTCTGACCATTTTTTTGCTTTTGCAAGGCTTCCCATATAAGCAAGGTCACCACCAGCTGAGAATGCACCCGGCATGCCGCCAGCCTGGTTGCCTATAACAGCACCAA
>DAOLVF010000024.1:17173-25420 GCA_035420565.1 Spirochaetota bacterium
CCAGCTGAGAATGCACCCGGCATGCCGCCAGCCTGGTTGCCTATAACAGCACCAACACCATTCTCTTTTACATAATCAATATTAGCAAGCATGAAATCTACGATTTCACCGTTAATAGCGTTCATCTTGCTATGGAATTCAAAGCAGAATACACCATCACCCAGATCAATAAGTGATATTGAATTAGTCTTCTTAACCTCTTTGCCGGCGCCTTTTAAGTTAAAAATAGATATTGCAGCTTCACTCTTCTTAACTTCTTTGTAACCGCCATTTACTAGATCATAGTAATACTCTTTGCCGTTTTCTACTTTATAGAAAGAAGTAGCGCCTGATGCCAGCATCTTCTTGACATTTTCAGGAACCTTCATCCCTTCTTTTTCCATTCGTTCAACAGACTCTTTTACGCCAATAGCATCCCATGCCTGGAATGGCCCTAACTCTAAGTTATAACCCCATGTCATTGCATTGTCAATTTCAACTATTGAATCTGCTATTTCAGGGATACGGTTTGCTGCATAGATAGCATCATACGCAGTAAGCTTCCATGCAAATTGAGCTGCTTTGTCTTTTCCCCATACAATTGCTTTAATCTTTTCAGCAGCAGTTGGCAGCTTCTTGGCAGCACTGACTGATTCAAATTCAGGCTTCTGTGCTTCGCGGTATTCAAGCTTGGCAAAATCAAGTACCAATGAAAGTCTTTTGCCATCGGGTGTTTTTTCTTTCTTATAAAAACCCTGTTTGGTTTTATCGCCCAACCATTTGTTTTCGACCATTTTATTAAACCATGGAGTAACCTTGTATACTTCACGGCGTTCATCTTTTTCCAGAAGCTGGTATGAATTTTCTGCAAGATGATGAATTGTGTCGAGACCAACCATATCAGAAAGTTTAAATATTGCTGTCTTTGGACGACCCATTGCAGGTCCCATGATAGCATCAGCTTCATCAATGGTAATGTTTTCTGATTCTAACAGCTTCATAGCGGTCATGATTTCATGGACGCCAATTCGGTTACCAATAAAGTTTGGTGTATCCTTTGCCCAAACAATACCTTTACCAAGACGTTTTTCACCAAAATCAGCAATAAATTCAAGAACCTCTTTTTTGGTTTTTTCGCCAGGGATAAGCTCTAACAGATGCATGTAACGCACCGGGTTAAAGAAGTGTGTGCCCATGAAATGTTCTTTAAATGCATCGCTACAATTTTTTGACATCTCTTTGAGCGGTAAGCCGGAAGTATTAGATGTTACTATTGCAGTTGGCTTGCGAATCTTGTCAAGTTTTTGAAATAAATCCTGTTTAATCTTAAGATTTTCAACAACAACCTCAATGATTAAATCGCATTCTTTTAATTTGTCAAAATCATCTTCAAGATTACATAGACTGATTCGCGATGCATTGCTCTTATCCATAAATGCTGCTGGTTTAGCCTTCATCAAGCCATCAAAACCAGCCTGGACAATGCGATACCGTGCCTTTGGATCCTTCTTCTCCTCATCTGTTAAATTAAATGGTACTATGTCGAAGAGGAGAGTGTTTACGCCTGTGTCAGCCAACAAAGCCGCGATACCACCACCCATGATACCGGAGCCTATAACGGCTGCCTTTTCGATTCTTCTAACCATAAGAACCTCCTACTAAGATGTAATAATTAAATGAAAATTTGCATACTCCTGCGTAAATACAAACATGTACCAATGATGGAATAATAAAATAAATTGTCAATATTTTATTATTGAAAAACACTAATAATTTAATATTTTATAGTATATGAAATTTATGTTATAAAAATAATTATAAACATAAGTCATATTATGATAATATAATATTTACCATATTTTGTTTACTATTAAATAAAGAAAATATTTCCAGTACAGCTTTAAAAAATTGTATCAAATGTCCATAGCAAAGTATGTTCATAATTTGATAAAATTATCATAATAAACCATATCAAAATAAAAGTTTCAGCTTTATACTGATAAAGATTACATCATAGGGAAATCTAAAAAAAATTTAAATTAGTTACAAGATGTCAGCGATAGTGTCATGTCTTCAATAATGGTAAATGGTATATTTCCGGAATTTTACTATCCTTTGTACCATACGGTTATAATGCTGCATTAAAAATATATTTTTTTAAGTTGACAGTAAAATTATGTGTTATTATTGATGATACAAATTATTCCAATGTACTATGGTTAGTCTGGCGCCGTACCCAAGTGGCTAAGGGAGAGGTCTGCAAAACCTTTATGCAGCGGTTCGAATCCGCTCGGCGCCTCATTGCCCAAGTGGTGGAACAGGTAGACACAAGGGACTTAAAATCCCTTGGACTTACAAGTCCGTGCCGGTTCAAGTCCGGCCTTGGGCAATTATTGTTACAATAGTCAGACACAGTAAGACACCATTTCTTCAACTTTTCCAATTTTCCAAATTTTATCAATAACTGTAATTATCGTAAAACTTTTGTATGGTATAAGGCTTGTTTGATAAAAAATTATAATTTTTGTTGATAAAAAACGTATAGTATAATCATCTTTCAATAATGTGTTGTAATCAATGAACATTAATATTTACTGATGCAGGTGCTATGGCATGAAGCAGCGTTTTAAAAAGCATTTTGAACGTAAGCCAATAGAAGAACTTATGGAAGAGGCCGGTCATGAACATGAGTATTCACTGAAGCGAGTACTCAGTCCATTTCATTTAATTATGCTTGGTGTAGGTGTAATAGTTGGTGCCGGTATATTTGTGCTTACCGGTCATGTTGCTGCTGCATACTCGGGACCGGCAATCGTACTTTCATTTGTCATTGCTGCAATAGCATGCGGTTTTGCAGGGCTCTGTTATGCTGAATTTGCATCCATGATATCAGTTTCAGGAAGTGCATATACCTATGCATATGCCACGTTAGGGAAGCTCTTTGCATGGATCATTGGCTGGGATCTTATTCTTGAATATCTTTTTGGAGCTTCGTCGGTAGCTGTTGGGTGGTCAGGGTACGTGTGTAGCTTCTTGAAAGATTTTGGTATTGTTATTCCTGCTTCTTTTGCCAGTGCTCCATTTGGATATGATATTCATACGGGATGGTACCTAACAGGTGCAATAGTAAATGTGCCTGCTGTTCTGATAATCGTTATCATGACCATTTTGTTGATACTGGGAATAAAGGAATCTGCTACCTTTAATAATATCATCGTAGTTATTAAGGTTAGTGTCATAGTGCTTTTCATCGGATTTGGTATATTTTTTATAAATTTTGAAAATATGGTTCCCTTTATACCGCCAAACACCGGACATTTTGGCGAATATGGATTTAGCGGTATATTACGAGGAGCAGGGGTAATATTTTTTGCATACATTGGGTTTGATGTTGTATCAACGGCAGCACAGGAGGTTAAAAATCCCAAACGCGATATGCCCATTGGCATACTTGGTTCATTGGCGATAGTTACTGTTTTATACATCCTGGTTGCCTTTGTTATTACCGGGCTGGTAAGCTATACAAAATTAAACGTTCCAGATCCTATAGCTGTTGCTATTGATGCTGCTGGCGAGCATCTATTCTGGTTGCGGCCTATTATAAAAATTGGAGCGATAACTGGTTTGAGTTCTGTTGTGTTGCTGTTGCTCTATGGACAGTCAAGAATATTTTTTACTATGGCACGGGATGGGATGCTGCCATCTGTTTTTGCCAGAGTTCACCAAAAGTACAGGACACCGTATATAACAACCATTGTAGTAGGTGTTGCCGCTGTCATTTTTTCTGGATTGTTCCCCATAGGCATCCTTGGTGAAATGGTATCAATTGGAACATTACTTGCATTTGTTATTGTGTGTATTGGAGTGCTGGTATTGCGGTATACTCGTCCTAAACTCCACAGGCCCTTTAAAACGCCTTTTGTTCCGTTTGTTCCCATCATGGGAGCGCTGGTATCATTTATACAGATGGTAGCATTGCCAAAAGATACATGGTTGAGATTGCTCATCTGGATGTTTGTAGGATTCATTATATATGCTATCTACGGCGAGAGCCATGCCCATAAAAAGCCTACTGAAGATAAAGAAGCATTATTAATAAAATGATTATTGATAAGATAGTGTAACATTCCTATTAAATATTCTTATTCAACCCAATAAAAGTAAAAACCAACATTGAGGATTTTTTGCGTCAAAGCGCAATCAAAGCAAAAGAATTATCACTCAATGAGGAAGTTATCAGGATAGAAAAATTAAAAGTGTTGGAAGAAATAGAAAAAGCTATCTTTGAGGCAGTGGCAACACAGTTTACAGCAATAAGCACTCGTTTTTAAGAGATTGATAAACGTTTTACTACTCAACAGTGGATTATAGATTGAGTAAAGAATTATTTTTTATTGATAAATATGAGTTATATTAGATATGTATGATATAATTAGTCATAACTAATTATATTAATTCTATATCAGGATTCTTTAATGGTAAAACGGTTATTGTTGCTTGTCACAGGTTTTTTATTTGTTCATAGTGTACTTTATGCATACAGGCCATTTGCTACGGAGGATGCAGGTGTTGCACCGCTGGGTGAAAATAAGCTGGAATTGGGGTCTGAAGTATCTGGTTTTTCACGGGATACGCTTAATAATGCAAATCTTTCGTTTTTAATGGGCATTGGGCTTGGGAAGGCTGAGATATTGTTTGAAACTCCTTATTGCATAACAAACGAAGAAGGTGAAGAAAATGAAGGATTAGAGGATTTTGTTTTAGCGGCAAAAGTAAAGGTTGCAGGCAGCAACCAGGATACAGGGTTTACACTGAAAACGGAATATGCGCATGAATCGGGAATGTATGGGTTAAGCGGTGTGGTGTCGCAATCGTTTAGCTGGTTTACTTTGCATTCACAATGTGGATTGATTAGTGACTTTGATGATGATGGTGCAATTTTTGGATTGGGGATTGATTTTCCCATAACCGACAACTTTAGTTTGATAATTGATTCTTTTGTAGAGCACATTGCTGATGATACGCGTTATCAGATCCTTTGCGGAGGTATTGTAGCTATACAGGATACCATTGTGCTTGATGCAGCATTAGGTTATTCATGGATAGATAGGTGGAGCAATGAAAGAGAGGAGATTGCAATCATTGGCTGCTCTATAGTGTTGTAAATGATTTTTGTTAAAATATTTGTATTAACTAATAATAGTATATACTAATATTTTTACATTCATTATTTTTGTTTCCACTCGCATGGATACATGCTGAAGAATGGTTAAATATTAAAAGTATGGAACTCATTATGTATACGTTTGCAAATAATACTATTGATAAGATTCTATCAAATTAAAGCTGGGAGTATACATGAATTATAACGACACAATCTCATCAATGTCAATAGGTGAGAGAGCAATAATAGCGGGCTTTCAAAACAAAGATAGAAAATACAGGGAACAACTACTCTCCATGGGACTTGTAAAAGATACAGAATTTATAAGCGTTCTGAATGTTCCTTAACAGGTAACTGTTTGTTATACAATACTGCTACGGCTACGATGTTCTATGTATGGTGGATTAACATTATCTATTATTCCTTGCGTGATAAAATAATTGAAGCAATACAAAAGGGAACTATCATCAGATCAAGAAGTACATGGAAAACACTGAAGGGATTTGCATGAACAAAAAAGAATCGCATCACTCCTGGTGTCCCACCAATGAAAGGAACTATCGCCCCAGGTATAATTGCCCATGTCTTTTTCATCAAGATTATAATAAACACACCAGGTAAAAGATATACTACGCCAAATAATGATGCAGCAATGACATGACCATGATGCTGGTACACGGTAAGCTGGGTAATGTGTGTGCATCCTGATATAATAAGGAGTATGCCTGCTGTTAAGGATAGTCGTTGTTGCAGTTCCATAGCGCACCTCAAAATATTTTGATGGTATTGATATAATTATATACTACGTGTTCAAAACAACAATTGCAAGAATAAATGGCTGCACATTTTTTTATAAAAATATCTTGCCATGCATATACTTTTGAGGATGTGATTATGAGTTGAAAATAAAACCGGATAGTATGCTGCATTTGATATTAAAAAATTGGAACTTTATTATGACAACCATGGTCTAAGGTTGATTGTAGTAATGGCAGACAGTATATGTGGCAGGTCATCATGGTTACAGGTGTATAATTTAATTATCAGGATTTTATTAATGAAATTAATGAATAGAAAGATGGTTATTACAGCAGTGGTTTCATGTATGGTGATTGCAGTAAGTACTTTTACCATTTACAACAATAATAGAAAAACCGTTAAACCAAGGGTAACCTCAGTTGTTGATGCGGTATATGCGTTAGGGATTGTTACCCCCTATAAAGAATATAGCCTGCGTGTTGGCATGAGTACCAGGATTGAAAAGCTCTATATATGGGAAGGTGATAGGGTACAGGCAGGAAGCCCTTTAGTGCAACTTGATGGAGGCATACTATTGCGTGCTCCTTTTTCCGGGGTTGTGGCTACCTTAAACCGCAAGGAAAGTGAGATAGTTAGTGCTCAGGAATCCATCATGACAATAGTTGATCCTGCAACAATGTATATCAGGCTTTCACTTGACCAGGAATCGATCATTAATGTTAGAAAAAAACAGGTTGCTGAGATTAGCTTTGAAAACCTGCGCAATAAAAATATACGTGGCGTGGTAAGCAGGATATATCCATCAGAAGGGGAGTTTGTTGTTGCTATTGATGTTGATTCATTTCCTGAGGGCGTATTGCCTTACATGACGTGCGATGTGGCAATTAAGGTTAGTGAAAAAAACAATGCGCTATTACTGCCAAAGAATGCTGTCCACAATGGTGCTGTAACAGTAATTCGTAACGGCAGAAAACAATTGGTGAACGTCAGCACACGTGCACACGACAGTGGATGGGTGGAGATTGTTCAGGGCAATATAACCCCTGATGATACTGTGGTTGTTATGCGATGAGCTATTGCCTAAAAAAGGAATGCGGAAATGTTTGAGTTAGCAATGAAATATATTATCTCGCGTAAGGTTCAATCGTTGCTTATGCTAATTGGTGTTACACTGGGATGTGGCGGCTATATTATCTTTACCTCGGTTCAACTTGGTTTCCAGACATTTATGAAGGAGCGCCTTATAGAAAATAACGGGCATATTACCATTGAAAGCAGGGAAGAAGATATTACCCGTGAGTCAATGGAAGGTGTTTTTTTTAAAGGGAGCACTGTTTACTGGATAAGCGGTCCAAGCGGCAGGCGCTCCAATGAGTATTTGCAAAGCGCATGGCACTGGCAAAAACGCCTGGCAGATATTCCATTTGTTGTAGCAAGTACAAGACGTGTTGAGGCACAGGTTACCTGCGCACGGGGAGCTTTTTACCGTTCGGTTACACTGCGTGGTATTGATCCCTTTTCTGAACCAAAGGTAACCAATATTGCTGAAGATATTGTTGTGGGCAACATGAATATGCTCAACAGTGGAAACAACCTTGTCATTGTTGGAGTTGAACTCTTGAAGTTTTTGGGAGGTAAGCTCAATGATACCATTACTGTTGTGAATTCTAATGGCAATGTGTACCCGGTTAAGGTTGTTGGTATCTATTCATCAGGTGACAGAAGAAATGACAGAACGTTGATACTGGCTTCCATTACGACTGTACAAAATATTCTGGAAAGCCCTGGCAGGATAACCAAGATTGTAGTAAAGACGGTAAATGCGGATATGGCATCAACATTTGCTCATGAATTATCGCAGGGGACGTATGATAAGGTTGAAAGCTGGGACGAGGCCAATATCAATTTTTTGAGCATGACACGACAGCAATCGTTTATACGGAATATTACCATATTTACCTTTATACTGGTGGTTTCATTTGGTATATACAATGTTCTCAATATGCTTGTACATCAAAAACAGCGTGAGATAGCAATACTGCGTTCTATTGGGTATACCCGTAATGATACGATAGTGCTATTTTTATTGCAGGGAGCAATTTTGAGTGTTGCTGGCGGGATTATAGGGATTTTGATTGGCTATGGTGCATGCAGCTATATTGAAACAATTAAAATGCCAGGCAGACCAATGCATGTTGCATGGGATATCTCTATTTATATGTGGGGATTTATGCTTGTTGTTATATCAGCGCTTTTTGCAAGCTTTTTACCTGCAAAAACTGCTGGTTCACTTTCACCAATTGAGATTATACGGAGAACGGAATAATGGTGGCGATAGAAGCCAG
>DAOLVF010000025.1:0-15404 GCA_035420565.1 Spirochaetota bacterium
AATTTTAGCGTCCTCTTCTGATATCCCCAATATGCCAAACATCTTCTTCTGCAACGTGGTACGGTTTATTCGTATGGAACCGCCACCAATCTCAACACCATTGAGGACAACATCATACGCCTGAGCTTTGATCATAGCAACATTATCCGGTGTTAACGAGTCCAGCATTGCTTCGCACTCAGGCTTTGGAGCAGTAAAAGGGTGATGCATAGCATAAAATCTGCCTTCTTCAGCATTATACTCAAGCAGTGGAAAATCAACAACCCATAAAAAGTTAAGTTTATTGTCGTCAATCATAGTGAGCTGCTGTGCTATTTTAAGCCTTAAATTTCCCAGAGCATCATTGACAACTTTTTGTTTGTCGCACGAAAAAATAATAAGCGAATTTGAATCTAACGAAAGCCTGTCAATAAGCTTTTGCTTTTCGCTATCACTTAAAAATTTTGCTATTCCCGTCTCAAAGTTACTGCCGGTATAGCGTACGCTGGGTAAACCATGCGCCTTAAATGTCCGTACATAGTTAATGTACTCATCAATCATGGCACGCGAAATTTTACCTTCATCATTAACAACTATCGCCTTAATAATACCGCCGTTATCAAGCGAAGCCTTAAACACATTAAATGAAGAGCCGGCAAAGATATCGCTTACATCAACAAGCTCAAGCCCAAACCGTGTATCAGGTGCATCTTTACCGTACCGCTGCATAGCCTCATCATAGGTCATTACTGGAAATGGCGTATGTATATCGTAGCCAAGCACCTTTACCATATCTTTGATCAACCCTTCAATAACCTGCATAATAATCTGCGGGGTAATAAATGAAAGCTCGCAGTCAATCTGAGTAAATTCAGGCTGCCGGTCATTGCGTAAATCTTCATCACGGAAACATCTGGCAATCTGAAAGTAGCGGTCAAAACCTGCTATCATCAAAATCTGCTTGAATAGCTGCGGGGATTGCGGCAATGCATAAAACATTCCGCGGTTGATGCGGCTTGGCACAAGGAAATCACGTGCACCTTCCGGCGTTGATTTATTTAAAATTGGTGTTTCTATTTCAAAAAATCTATTGCTGGAAAGATAATTCCGTGTAGCCTGCATAACCTTATGCCGAATAACTATCGCCTGTTGCATTTCGGCCCTTCGTAAATCTAAAAATCTATATTTCAACCTGACATCTTCATTAAGGTTGGTATACACATCAATTGGGAAAGGAGGCACCTCTGATTCGGATAAGATTACAACCTCATGAGCTACAACCTCAATCATACCTGTTTTAAGATCGGGATTTATGGTATCTTCAGTTCGCTTTGAAACAACCCCGCACGTATAGATGCAGTACTCACTTTTTGCTCTATCCGCTATCTGGTATGCTTCACCATTTTTTGACACATCAAAAACTACCTGAATAATACCCGTAACATCCCTCATCTCAATAAAAATTATGCCGCCTAAATCACGCTTGGTATCAACCCAACCAGCCAGTGTAACCTGTTTACCTGCATCATCAAGCGTCAATTCGCCACAATAGCTCCTATCGTTAAACATTTTTCCAACCCACTATAAAATAATATTGCACAATACCACAATCAATATAAAATTCAAAAATAACAAAATAATAGGTAATAAAATTGAATGCGATAGTATTACGGAGTAAGGCAATTTTTTGTCAAGTAATTATAATTATGGCGCTATCTTCATGGTTTTAAACGCATCAATCATTGCCGTGCACTGCTCTTTTGTTGTACCTTCGGCAATAATCCTGAAAATTGGTTCTGTGTTGGAAGCTCGTAAGTGCACCCACCCGCCTTTAAAGCGGTTGTGATGAATAAAATCAATACGTATTCCATCAAGCGTATTGATCATTTCATCGTGGTACTGACTGGCAATTTCATGTGCGATAGCTCCAGTATCAATTCCCTGCTCAATAGCAACGGTATCCTTTATCATGTAATATACTGGTAGGGATGATACAATCTCTGAAATCGATCGATTGCTCAAAGCCATAAGCTCAAGGCAATAACCAATCCCCACAAGGCTGTCGCGCCCATAATGAACCTCTGGTGCAATCACCCCGCCGTTGCCCTCCCCTCCTATAACTGCCCTGTGCTTCTTCATTGCCTCAACAACATGAATCTCACCAACCTTTGAGCGATATACGGTAGCACCAAAACTATGAGCAACATCCTCAACTGCTCTGGTGGTTGACATATTAACCACAACAGAGCCTTTTTTCTTCAAAAGGCATCGCATGACTGCCAGTGTTACCGTAAGCTCCTCACCAATAGGTTTTCCATGTTCATTAACTATCGCCAGCCTGTCAGCATCCGGATCCTGAGCAAACCCAATATCTGCCTTATGCTGTTTAACGGTATTGGCCAATTGCTTTAAGTTTTTAGCAAGGGGTTCTGCACCGCGTGGAAAAACTCCAGACTGCATATCACAGTGTATGGGAATAACCCTGCAGCCTAAATGTTTCAGCAGCTCTGGTGTAATGATGGAACCTGCACCATTAACCGAATCAAGCACAACCTTGAAATGTTTTTTTCGGATAGCATCAACATCAATAGCTGTTAAAACCTTCTGGATGTGTATATCCATGGCAGTATCATCACACTGTATTGGTTTAATTGTATTCCATGCTACACCAAACGGCGAAACCTCATCAACAAGCTGTAAAAAGGCATTCATCTCGTCAGGACCAAAAAAACTTCCCGATTTGTTAATCAATTTAAAGGCATTCCACTGTATGGGATTATGTGACGCTGAGATTACCACGCCACCTTTTGCCTTCATATGTTCTACCATAATCTGCACGGTTGGGGTGGGAACAATGCCAATATCAATAACATTACATCCACATAACGACAACACAGCATCAAAACATCCGGCAATGGCACCGCCGCTACCGCGCGAATCCCTGCCAACAACTACTGTGCCGCCACCTATATGTCTGGAAAAAGCCATTGCTATCTTTGTAATCAAATCAGGCGTCAGAGACTGACCAACAATACCTCTGATACCGGAGATGCTTTTCATAAGGCTCATTATTATCCCCGCCTGCTTCTTCGTGTCTTTTTACGCCTTACCCCGCCAGTCACCTCTCTTGTTTTATCATCACCATGCGAGGCTATTGTTACGGGTGGTGTCGCAACGGGTATACCGCCAGCACCAAACTGCTCAACTTCTGGATGATATTCCTGACCCAGCGGGATTCCAATCTTTTCCGGTTGTATTGCAATTTCCTCAACTTTTTGTAAACGCACCTTTAAAAGCATCTCAATAATATCTAATTTAAGGTTATCCAGCATCTCATTAAAAAGTTCAAAACCGCGCAATTTATATTCAACCAGAGGATTACGCTCGCTATACCCTGCAGTCCATATGCCATCACGCAGATCATCCATTACCAGCAGGTGATCACGCCATTTAGCGTCTATTACCTGCAGGGATACCAAACGCTCCAGCGTACGCATATGCTCGCTGCCTATCTCCTCCTCTTTAGCACTGTATAATTGCATCAATTTATTGGTAATACCATCTATAATCTCATCATGTGAAAGGCGCGCACCATCTTTTGCAATTGACTGTAAATCAAAACCAAATTTTGAATACAACCAGCCGTTTAATCCCTCCATATCCCAATCTTCAGCATTTCGTTTGCCTTGAGTAAAATACGGCACCCAGCTTTCAACAACATCACCAATATATTGCTTAATCTTAATGGACACATCTTCACCATCAAGTATTGCGTTTCGTTCTTTATACACATATTCACGCTGGCTATTCATAACATCATCATATTCAAGCAGATGCTTACGAATCTCAAAGTTTCTGCTTTCAACGCGTTTCTGAGCATTTTCAATGGCTCGTGATACCATCCTGCTTTCAATTTCCTGTCCTTCCTCCATGCCAAGGCGCTGCATGACACCTGCAATGCGCTCTGAACCAAAAATCCGCATAAGATCATCTTCAAGTGAAAGGTAAAATCGCGATGAACCCGGGTCACCCTGCCGTCCTGACCTTCCGCGCAACTGGTTGTCAATCCTGCGTGCTTCATGACGCTCGGTACCCAGTATATGCAAACCACCAGCAGCAACCACCCTATTATGATTCTCCAGCCACTCCCTGGCTTTACGGATAACATCAAGAGCCTTATGATGGTCCTGCCCCATCATGGTGTTTGCAAGGGTTGCACCAAACTCAAAATCATTTTTTAAAACTGCTTCTCGGAACTGCTCCCACAGCTTCGCATCATGAACCGGTTGCCAGCTTTCTAACTCATCAATATAGGTTTTCCTGCCCCCCAATACAATATCAGTACCACGACCAGCCATATTTGTGGCGATAGTTACTGTTGAAGGACGACCTGCTTCAGCAATGATCTGTGCCTCTTTTTCATGATATTTTGCATTTAACACATTATGCCCTATGCCAAGTCGACGCAGCATCTCAGAAAGCTTCTCGGATTTTTCTATCGATATTGTACCCACCAGCACAGGTCTGCCATCTTCACGCAATTGTTGAATCTCCTTTACAATAGCGTTGAACTTTTCTTTTTCAGTGCGATATATCCTGTCTGGATAATCCGTTCTGCGTACCGGTTCATTTGTTGGGATGACCACAACATCAAGGTTATATATCTTTTTAAATTCTATGGCTTCAGTATCAGCAGTACCTGTCATACCTGCTAATTTTTTATACATCCTGAAGTAATTCTGAAAGGTAATCTGTGCAAATGTCTGGCTTTCACGTGCTATGGTTACATTTTCCTTTGCTTCCAGTGCCTGATGCAAACCGTCAGAATATCGTCGTCCTGGCATAAGGCGCCCGGTAAACTCATCAACAATGACAACCTGTCCATCTTTCACAATATAATCAATATCACGTTTAAACAGCGTATGCGCCTTCAATGCCTGATTAACATGGTGAACTAATTCTATGTTGCGACTATCGTATAGATTATCTATCTTTAAAAGCCGTTCAACATGGCGAACACCCTCTTCGGTTAAAAGGCAGTTGCGATCTTTTTCATTTACTTCATAATCAACACCTTCCCTGAGGCCTGGTATTATTTTATTAATCAAATAATATTTTTTTGTAGATTCATCAGTAGAGCCTGATATAATAAGCGGAGTACGCGCTTCATCAATCAGAATTGAATCAACCTCATCAACAATGGCATAATACAGTTCACGTTGAACTCGCAATGAACGATGCTCAACCATATTATCGCGCAAATAATCAAAACCAAATTCATTATTGGTCCCGTAGGTAACGTCACATCGATATGACTGTTGCCGCTGATAGTAATCCATGTTATGCTGAATCACTCCAACCGTAAGCCCTAAATACTTATAGATTGGACCCATCCACTCAGAGTCACGACGTGCTAAATAATCATTAACTGTTACAACATGCACACCCTTACCAGCCAATGCATTCAGGTACACCGGCATGGTTGCAACCAGCGTTTTTCCTTCACCGGTCTTCATCTCAGAAATCTTACCCTGATGCAGTACTATAGCTCCCATAAGCTGTACATCAAAATGCCGCATCCCAATAGTGCGCCATGCAGCTTCCCTGACCATGGCAAAGGCATACGGTAATAAATCATCTACCGGCTGTCCATTTTCAATGCGTCCTCTGAACTCAGCAGTTTTTGCAAGCATCTGATCATGGGTAAGCTTTTTCACTTCGTCTTCAAGCGCATTTATTTGTTGTACTATTGGTTTCAGTTTTTTAATATCACGCTCATGCTTTGTTCCAAAGAAAAGACTTAATATTGTATTTATCATACCATTATCCTGTTATAATATTTTCCATTGAGGAGGGGATACCTCAATGATTTAACTTTTACCAATCAACTTCACCATTTTCATCATTATTGTACAAACCTGATATATGTCAATGTATATACGATTACCATGCGCTATTTGAAACAAATTTTATTTTAAGGTTACACAATAAAGAACCTATTGTTAAAACACAATTAAATCGTCCCTGTTTATGACCTCTTCATAATATTTTGAACCAAATATCTTTTTTATTTCCTGAGTATTCTTGCCTTTTATTTTATGTAATTCATCACTGGTATAATTAACAATACCTTTGCCAATAACCATTCCATGAGTATCAACTATCTCAACTGCATCGCCCAGATCAAAATCCCCTTCAACATTCATTATCCCTATGGCAAGTAGCGATTTTTTATTTTCTTTCAATGCCTTCACGGCACCATCATCTATAGTAAGCTTACCTTTTGGTTTAACATTGAATGCTATCCAGCGTTTTTTGCTTTTTAACTGTGTTTTTCCTGAAAAGAGCGTGCCTATTTTTTTGCCCTGCATTATTTGCTTTAATATATTTTCAGTTTTCCCATTGGCAATTATCATCATCACGCCTGATTTTATAACTATTTCGCCTGCTTTAATTTTTGTAACCATGCCACCTACCCCATGCTCACTACCAGCACCACGGCATCGTTTTTTTACTTCATCATTTATTTCAAAAATCTCACTCACCGGTTCTTCATCATGCTCATCCCAGTAAAATCCATCAACATCCGACAACAATATCAATAGATCAGCCTGTACAATATTTGCAACATGCGCTGAGAGTGTATCATTATCACCAAATTTAATCTCTTTAATGACAACAGAATCATTTTCATTAACTATCGGTACAACTCCCATATCCAGAAGAGCATTCAAGGTATGCCGAGCATTTAAAAATCTCCTGCGATGTTTTACATCATCTTCGGTGAGCAAAATCTGTCCAACCTGATATCCGCGTTTATTAAAACATCCCCGGTAAACATCCATAAGTATTGATTGCCCAATAGCAGCTAACGCCTGCTTTTCCGGGATAGTGCACAGCATGCGTTTTTTTTTCATAACAGAAGAACCAGCACTGATTGCACCTGAACTTACAATCACTACTTTATACTTTTTTTTAATAAGAAAAACAACATCGTCAACAAGCTTATCAACGCATTCAGCAGATATACCATCTGAATTGGTAATGAGCGATGAGCCAACCTTAACAACAATAGTCTTTACCCGTTTTAAATACTGAGAACGTGGCATGTGTTTATTCCATTATCAAAAAAAGTTTCTCAATTAATATATCAATATTATATCCTGTCAATGATGATATGGGTACACAATCATATTTTTCTTTTTGCAATAGTTGTATCCTTGTTTGCAAAATAGATTCGCTTACCATATCACTTTTTGTCAGCAGTAGTATTGAATGCCGTTTTGACAAATTATCATTATACGTTGATAACTCTGCTTTTAACAGTGAAAGTGTATATAATGGGTCTGCATCAACAGCTTCAACACAAAACAAAATTACCTTAACCCGCTCAATATGCTGCAAAAATGAAAGACCCAATCCCAACCCTTTATGAGCACCTTCAATAATCCCGGGAATATCAGCTATCGTAATAACCTTCTCTCCCTGCTCAATGACCCCTAAATTGGGTATAAGCGTGGTAAAAGGATAATTGGCAATTTTTGGCTGAGCATTAGTTATTTTTGCAAGCAACGTAGATTTCCCAACATTGGGAAGCCCAACCAGCCCAACATCAGCTATTAATTTAAGGTTTAACGTTACCGTACGCTCATCACCCTGCATACCAGGTTGAGCAAATCGCGGTGTTTGATGGGTAGATGTTTTAAAAAATGCATTTCCTTTCCCACCAATGCCACCCTTTGCAACGCATACACTATCGCCTTCATTGACAAGGTCAGCTAAGGGCTCACCTGTTTGTGTATCAAAAACTTCAGTACCTGCAGGCACTTTAATAATTAAATCCTGCCCATCTTTGCCATGTCGGTTTTGTCCCATGCCATATCCGCCATTTTTTGCTTTATATATTCTATCCTTAAACAGGTGCCCTAAATTATAGTATCCCTGCTGTGCCTGTATAATGACATCACCGCCTTTTCCGCCATCGCCTCCATCAGGACCACCTTTTGGAATATATTTCTCACGCCTGAACGAAACAGCACCTGCACCGCCATTGCCAGCCTTAATTTTTATCGTTATAGTATCGGTAAATTTAGCCACAAATCATTCCTTACGTTTTTGATAGATAATAGCATAAAAGGACAGCACTTAATACTGCACATGTATTTATTAATCACTATGTTACTATAGTATTATTTGTTATATTACTGATAGTATCGCAATTGATGTATTTTTCTAAAATTGAGTTTATAGGCTACCCCATTTTCACTTTTTCTTCGTCACAACATGATAATGTTTACCCTTGAGGGAGCAGTTTCAACGATAGAGTAAGGAGATTTATGCAATGCAAAGGAGTTTACTGCAAACACTATTCCATTGAGCAGTATGTACAAAAAAGAAAAAGGGGCCACAGCTTAAAAACTTACCCCTTTTATTATTCATTCAATAACTTTATTCAATAGCTTTTTAATATACAATTACAATTACACTGGTAACGTAATTATGATTGTACAGGATATACCGAAACCTTCTTCCGTTCTTTACCAAGCCGTTCAAATTTTATTACACCATCAGCCGCCGCAAAGAGTGTATCGTCACTGCCGCGCTTTACATTTAAACCGGGATGAAGTTTTGTTCCTCTTTGTCGTATAATTATTGAGCCACTCTTTACAAACTGGCCACCAGATACTTTTATTCCCAACCGTTTAGCATGAGAATCACGACCATTTCGTGATGAACCACCACCTTTTTTATGTGCCATGTATTCACCTCTTATTTACAATAATTATCAAAATAGTATCAAAATTTACTCGTTAACATTAATAGTTAAAAATTGTGAATATTGTTTTCGTATTTCATTTAAACCAATAACTAAAACGCTTACTATACTTTCGCAGCGGGTTATCTCCCTGTCATTTAATAATGGAACATGTATAGAAAACCGTAACAATCCATCATCCTGAACAATACTATGAACTATCGCCCAATACTCCAGAGCAACTACTACGGATTGCGCTAATGCTGAAACACCAGCACAAACAATATCATTGCCCTTTGCAGCTTTTGTAGAATGTCCCGTAATCGTTATAACAATTTCGCTGCCGGATAATGCAATGTTTCCGTCACGTAGAATAATCCCCTGTAAAGTGACATTAATCACTACTGCACAGACATATCAACAATAGTTATACTTGTATAGTGCTGCTTATGCCCAAATGTTCTAGTATAATTTTTGCGCCTCTTGAATTTTATTCCGCGCACCTTTTTACCCCGAACCATTCCATCAACTTTTGCCTTTACCACAACGTTGGATAAATACGGTTGCCCAATAAGTACTTTCTCACCATCAACAAACATTATAACTTTGTCGATAGCGATTTCATTATTATCCTTTGCATCCAATTTGTCAACAGCTACAGTTTTATCCTTTTCAACCTTATATTGTTTCCCGGCTATTTCAACTATTGCGTACATACACCTCTCCAAGATTTTTCAATTTACCATTTTATTGCAATTTTACATTTTAAATACAAAAAAAATAATAATAATAGAGGATTTAGCTCTACTCTTGGGCCCACAGGGACTCGAACCCCGGACCTACTGATTATGAGTCAGCCGCTCTAACCTGCTGAGCTATGGGCCCCTTGTGAAATGACAAAATAATAATATACCATACTACATGTCAAGAAAATAAATTTCAATTATTTAAAAAGTGTTTAATAGGTATATCATTGTACTATACTATAGCTTTTTTATAGTACATTTTCAATGACAAATTGTTTATAATGGTATTATTTTTACAATTTATTTTAAAATCATTATCCATTTACTCTATTTTAACATTTTATGAAGGTAAATCAGCATTGACACTTATTATCACTGTTAATTATTTAAATATTATAGATAAAGGAATACCAACATCATTCATGGTAAATAATTGACTATATCTTAGTTAAGTAGGCAAATCATTATTTGGGGAACTAATCACAAACAAATTCATATCACAAAATAATAAACCCATCAGATAACGAGAGTCGAGATAACTATACATACAAAAAATTCTTAGAAGCCTTATAGATTGATGGTCTGCATGCTGATGCGAAAGTATTACTGTAAGGTATTAATAAAGATTTTGATTCCCATAAAGCAGCTACTTCTTAGCAATATAAGGACATGGAGATCTTTCAGCCCCAAAATAGTATTGCTGTTCATTTATTTCAATAGCATCATTATATGCCTCAACTATGCCCACCACATGAATAATAGCTCCCACTACAAATAAAAGTCCTGACAATATGAGTTTTGACTTTTTTTCTGTTGATGAATCGGTTTTATTAAGAGCTACGTACAAATAGTATGCAGAAAATGAATAAGCGGTTACTGTAAGCAAAAATATTCCTGCAGCCTTCAAATCATTTCGCAAATAAATGTGCCCTCCACCGGGAATTATCAATGATAATAAACACGCCAATCGCGGATCCCGCTCCATCACCGCAGGTTTTTCCCTGCGTTCTTTTGCCTTTTTATCAAATTCATCCTGATAGGGAGCCCCTTTATATTTTTTCCCGGCATCTTCTTCAATGGTTTGAGCCATGACTGGATAAATAATAAAATTAATAGATAGCGTTAGTATTAACATACCCGATATGAACTTAATATAATAGCTGATAGTTTTGTTTCCTTTATTTTTGTTTACCATGCTAAAATTTCTCCAAAAATAAAATTATCACCACATTGTCATTCTGAGGAACGCGGTCCCTTTTATCATTCTTAAGGGAGTAACACAGCTGAAGAACCTCATCTTCCAAAAAAAATTATTCGCCATTGCTCATAATGACATTGAACATTATTGTTGTTCTAAGCTTGTCTCAGAATTTAATTCCTTAACCTTCAATGCATGAAACTACTCATCATACCATTGCACTATTTCACTTATTACTATTTTCGTATTATGGCAGGAAATTATATAGTGATACAAGACAAAATCAAGCATTTTATTTTATTTTTTATTTATCCGTAAGGAGGACAGTTGTTTTGTTTCTACCCTGTTGTTTTGACATATAGAGTGCTTTATCAGCGCGTTCAATAATATTTTTTGAGGTTGAATCCAGAGACGGATTAAACTGGGTAACGCCTACTGATACAGTAACACCTAATTTTTTTCTTTTATAGAGAATATATGACTTCTGCACTGAGGTTCGCACACGCTCTGCAACCTTAAAGGCTTCATTGATTTCAGTATGCGGCAATATTACAGCAAATTCTTCGCCGCCATACCGTGATGCAATATCACTCTGTCGTACCGAACCAGATATCACCATTGCAACATTTTTTAGCACTAAATCACCACACGTATGCCCATAGGTATCGTTAAAATCTTTAAAATTATCAATATCAATCATTATCAGTGAAAGAGGAAGGCTGCTTTTTATTGATTTTTCGCGTTCCTCCATCAATGCGGTCTGGAAATAATGATGAATTTTAAGCCTTGTCATCATATCAGTTGTGGCTAATTCATATAAATAAGCGTTCTGAATAGCTATCCCCGCCAGCGAAGCAATGTTGAGCATATATTCTTTGTCTGATTCGCTAAAATCTTTTTGATTTATTCTGTCAGCTAATATGATGATGCCATTAAGGGTACCTTTTCCTTTTAACGGAACTATCAGTGAAGGATCAAGGCAAATAAGGCTTTCCAGCGAAGGTTCATCCCGTAATATATCTTTCAGTTCATCCAGTGTGTAACACTTGAAATTCATATCAAGGAACTGAATTAATTTTGAATTGGCAGGTATTAAATATTCAATTTTATGATCAATTTCAAAACCTTTATAATTTCTATGCAATACAAATTCCTGACGGTCAATACTGCGATGAGTAAAAATTCCAGCTTTTAAAAGCTGCATCTGTCCCATACAGGTTAAAAGTATGGAATCAATAAGTATATTATAGTCCAGAGTGGAATTTAATCCCTTGCTTATTTCAATAAGCTGTTTTAAATCATAAATTTTGCGCTCATATTGCTCGATCTCAACAGGGAATTTTATTTCCTCATCATACAATGATAAATCATCATTCATATTGCCACCATCTAACTACACAGCTTTATTGCACTGCGTAAATCTACCATCCCATCATATATAGCTTTACCAACTATGCAACCCTTTAATCCGCTACCCGAATAATGCAACAATTTTTGTATGTCCTGCATTGTAGAAATACCACCAGAGGCAATTAACGAAACTCCCGGGACATCAGCTAATATTCTTTCTATCGATCGAAAATTTGGTCCCTGCAACATACCATCAGTAGCTATATCTGTATAAATAATCTCTGCAATACCAATGTTTTGAATATCCTTTATAAATTCAATGGCATTTATGTCAATAATTTTTTTCCACCCATGTGTTGCAACATGTAAATCCCTTGCATCAACACCTGCTATAATATACTCTTTAAACCTTTGAATCATTTCTCTAAACGATTCCTCAATAAGGATGGTACCCATTATTATACGCTCTATTCCCTCATCAAGATACATTTTAATAGCAGCTTCGGTACGGATACCACCACCAATTTCAATAGGAATAGATACCGATTTTGCAATCTCCTTTACAATATG
Organism: Spirochaetota bacterium; assembly: GCA_035420565.1. Classification (GTDB taxonomy): domain Bacteria; phylum Spirochaetota; class UBA4802; order UBA4802; family UB4802; genus UBA4802. The sequence goes on from DAOLVF010000025.1 coordinate 12,599, forward strand.
CATGTTGACAGGCTGCCCTTCAAATGCTCCATCAAGGTCAACAACATGAATAAGCTGTGCTCCAGCATCTTCAAATTGCCGGGCGATAGTTACCGGGTCATACGAATACACCTTTTCCTGCAATGGGTCACCCTGCACCAGGCGCACACATCTGCCTTCTTTTAAATCGATTGCCGGGATTACGAGCATACCATCCTCACAAAGTTTTCAATCATGGTGAGTCCATACCGGTGGCTTTTTTCCGGATGAAATTGCGTGGCAATACAATTTCCCCTCCCCACAATGCTGGGGAATGTCACCCCATAGCCAGTTTGACCCATTATCCAGGAACTATCGCCAATAACCGGATAGTAGGTATGAATAAAATAAAAATAACTATTTTGCGGTATACCATTAACCACTGGATGTTCTTTTGTTAGTTCAACCTGATTCCAGCCCATATGAGGCACCTTTAGATCATTCGGGAATCGTATCACAGTACCGGGTATAATGTCAAGCCCCTTATGATTGCCAAACTCTTCACTGCTGGTAAACAAAAGCTGATAGCCAAGACATATGCCAAAAAAGTAACCGCCATTACCTATAAACCGTACCAATGGTTCAATCCAGCCTGATTGTGTCAGATTTTCCATTGCCTGACCAAAAGCACCATCTCCTGGCATTATCAACGCATTTGATGAGGCTATGCTTTCAGGGTCAGAGCTAACCTGTACATCACTGGTATATTTTTCTACAGCTTTTACAACCGAGCGCAGGTTGCCCATGCCATAATCAATGACGGTAATCATAACACTCCTTTTGTTGATGGTATACCGGTATGCTCACTCAAGCTGTAAGCCCGGTATAATGCCAATCCTGCTGATTTAAAGATTGATTCGTGTATATGATGACGGTTGTCGCCATACATCTGTTGTATATGCAGTGTAATCAGGGCATTATGTGCAAACGATTGAAAAAATTCCAGTGTAAGTTCTTCCTGGTATTGCCCTATTGCCCCGGTAAGTTTATCGCCTTTATATACAAAGCACCCCCTCCCTGATATATCAACAACAGCAGCAGTGCAAGCCTCATCCATAGGGATGGTTGCCTGCCCAAACCTGCTAATCCCGCTTTTATCGCCCAATGCTTTATTGAACGCTTTTCCCATGCATATCCCAATATCCTCTACAGTATGATGATCATCAACCTCCAGATCACCCTTTGCATTGAGCTGTATATTCATCCTTCCATGCGTAACAAACAATGTGAGCATATGATTAAAAAAACCAATTCCTGTAGTGATGATGCTTGCATCACCACTATCAAGTATACATTTTAATGTTATGTCAGTTTCATTTGTTTTACGTTCTATATGTGCACTTCGTTCCATTGCATTAAACTCCTTGAAAATAGAATCTTTCCCCCATCAAAATTCATATCCTAAACTAAAGAGTATCTCTTTTTCACCAAACTTACCATAATAATATGGCCACGCATAATCAAGTTTTAAAATAACTATTGGGTACACAGTAAGCCTGAATCCAAATCCCATGTCCATTTTAAAATCTTCAAATCGATCTGTTTCTTTATTAAAAAAAGTATACGAATTACCCCATGCTGAACCTGTATCGATAAATAAAACTCCGCCGATATTTCCAATCTTTAAAAAGAGTGGCCAGCCCATGTTTATTGATTCAATGAATGTAAACCTGAACTCAGCGTTGAACAAAAAAACATTGCTACCACCATATTCTACAAACGGATGTCCGCGAAGGGTATTAAATCCACCAATATAATATTTAAAATACTCTTTCTCACTTCCCATAATCTTGCCACCAACACCGCGGAGCGCTATAACATACTGTTTATCAATGAAAAAATAATGCCGCAGGTCAATATCTATGCTGGTAAATGAATAATCCTGCCCCGTCAGGTTAAACACCTGGGTCAACATTATCTGCCCACGAGTGCCCCGCAATGGCGCTAAAAAACCCCACAAAACATTATCGTAATTGTATGATACAGAAATTGAATTTAAATTGCCATAAACATCCGGACGTTCATCACTATAGCCGTAATCCTGTTCATAGCGGCTTGAGGAAACACGGGTGCTGAAACGCGAAAATTTAGTAAAAGGATAGCTTGCAATCACATAGGCACCGTAATGATCCATTGAAAGCGTTGACCAGTATGCATTATGAATAATATCGTTAAGGTTTGCCAGCGTAAATATGCCATAGGGACTTTTTTGTCTGAAACAGCCAAAGGTCCAATCCCATCGATATCGTAAATAAAGATATTGCACATCGTAATTCATAAAGTTGTTGCTCTCATCATCCCGCAAAAAATCAGTTGTTACAATAATCCGGTTATCGCCCAGATAATCGCTGAAGCTCATCTGAGCAAAACCAGTAAAGCCATAGCCAACCGTTCCACCAAGCCCAACAAAAACCCAGTCAGATGAAATCCTTGTTTCATAGCTGTCCCACACAGCTTTTGATAGCGGGAAATAGTTTGGGGGCAGCATCACCGGTATATGCTCACTGTTAAACAGCGGGGTTTCTGTTACAGGTTTTATTTCATTTTTTATAAAGATATCGTATCCACCATTTTGATATGAAACAAACGCAAATGCATTGCCCTCCGGAAAAAGACGCGGATAAAATATACCGGTTGTTCCCGTAGTAATTTTTATTTCCTCGCCCGTTGCAATAGTATAACGATAAACATTATAGATTCCATCCCTGTTTGAGATATATACAATAGTATTGCCATCCCCTGCAACATCAACCTGTAAATTTTTTGACTGAGCCTTCACTATAACCTG
>DAOLVF010000025.1:15504-17771 GCA_035420565.1 Spirochaetota bacterium
CATCCCCTGCAACATCAACCTGTAAATTTTTTGACTGAGCCTTCACTATAACCTGTCGCTCACCTGTTAGCACATTATGTCTTATAATTGCATAGTCGGTACCTGTATAATCATTAGTTGGATAATTTGATGAATAGTAAATAAAAGCATTTTTTTTATCAAGCCTGGGATACCGTTCCGTATACACATCATTGGTTATCTGCTGTAACATTGTATCGTTGAGCCTGTAGATATACACATCACTCTGCGTATTGGTCTGCCCTATAAAGCTTATATAGTTGCCATCAGGTGATAAGGCAGGATCTTTAATCGAACGAAATGGCAGTACTATCTTTTTGATAATTGTACCGTTTCGACTATCCAGTATAAAGATAACATCCCTGTTGTTGGATTGTGAAACAAACACAATGCCTTTGCCATCCGGTGTCCATGACAGATAGTTATCCAGCAAATGCATCCCTTCAAACTGAGAGGTTTCATTCCCTTTTAATAACACACGGGCTTTTGCTTCAGCCTCTTTTTCGCCAATGGTAATAACCGAAATTGAAGCATAGATATCCCTGTTATCGATATAGGCAATTTTTTTACCATCAGGCGATATGGCAGGGCATGTATTGAACACTGAACGCGTTTTTTTATGATCGGTTACCCTTTCACCTTCCTCTTCATCAAAATTTCTGCCAACCATCAAAGGGTAATATCTTTTTTTATAAAAGTGCCTGAATTCCTTATCAATAGCCTCAAGATCCTTTTTTGTATGTACCTTTAATGCCTTTTCAAAGTTACCCATATCGCGTATGTCACGCAAAAATTCGCCAATTTTTCCCTTGCCATACACCGTTTCAAAAAAGTAAAAGAATGCCTGCCCCACTTTATAGTAGTAGTACAAATTACCTGTACGATAGGTAGTAAAGTCCATCAGGCTTACATACTGATCATTAAAAAAGAAATCACGCATGGTCATATCGGCAGTTTCATCAAATCCAATTGATAGATACTCTGACATACCTTCGGTAAACCACAATGGCACAGCACCCATACTCATCATCGACTGTAGTTTACCGGAACTATCGTGCATAAGAATATTGAACTGAAACGCATGAACAAGCTCATGAACCAGAACATGCTGATATTCATCGTACGAACCACTAAACGGTATCACCACCCTGTTTTTAAATGCTTCAGTAAATCCGCCAGTACCCTCGCCAATGATCTGCATCAGGATATTATTTTCCTGAAAATCTATGTGCGAAGGGAATACAATGATTGGTACCGGTTCATTGAGCTGGTGTTGCAGTGTATCAGCAAGATATCCGTATGCCCTTTCAGCGATTGTTGCTGTCGTTGCAGCCAGCCTTTCAATTCCATAGGGATAATACACATTGAAATGTATTGTCCTTAAAATATGCCAGGTAAATACCTCAACCGTAACCTTGTTTTTGCCAAATGGGTATACAAATAAAGGAACGGTTATGATGACACATAGTATTGCACTATAACAAATTTTATGTTTGAAAAATTTTTTCAACACTATGGATGTAGCCTTTAAAGCTTTTTTGTGTTCGATAGTTACTGTATATCAGCTATTATTATGAAACCATGCTCCACACTGTATTAGTGTTTTCACTCACATTAGCAAGTAAAATTTTTGTTGCCAATAAATATTATTTCAGTATATTGGACAGTAAGCCTGCGGTGTTCGTGTATGGTATGTCATATTGTAGTTCCAATACTACTGAGCAGGGAATCTCTAATCTGCGGATTGATATCACGCTTCATTATGAAGTAGATAGATGTCCGTATGCGAGAATCCACCTTTACAAAGGGAGCTCAAATATTCATACCACTGCGGCACACGCGGGTTAATTTAATGGTATGCGGCCAGTATGGAAATAATTACAGTATTTGGAGTACGGTGGCGGGTAGCTCCCCTGTGGGAGGTGCTTGTAACATTATTTGTTATCCTTGTAATCATAGGTTTTTTTGCACTGCTGCGATATAACCAATATCTCAAATTAAAAAAATCAAGTATTGAACAACTTTTTATCTATAAAGCGCGCCAGAGGGGATTAACAGGGTATCAGATTCGTATTCTTCAACACATCATATCACTGTCTAAATTAAGCACTCCCGAAATTATTTTTAACAATGTAACCATTTTTGAAACAGGTCTGGTAAAATTTTTACAGTATATAAAAAAGTCAAGAGATACATTCAATGAAGATTTAAAAGATATTTTTAAAGATATAGTTATAACCTATGAAAGG
>DAOLVF010000025.1:17871-22911 GCA_035420565.1 Spirochaetota bacterium
ATTCAATGAAGATTTAAAAGATATTTTTAAAGATATAGTTATAACCTATGAAAGGATATATAACCCGGTGGAATATCAGGAGCAATTAAATTCACCGGATGAATTGACTACGAATACCATGGTATGCGGCTATAGTGCAACAGGAAGGGCATTTATAGCTAAGATAACACAGATTACTGGAGATGCCATCCATTGTAAATATTTTCGTAAACCTGAGGATATCCCTGCTGACATCATTGCAGAGCAAGTAACAATTTTCTTTTTTAGAAATGGAGATGCCGAATATTCTTTTGATTCAAAAATCATAGCCATTCAGGAAAATACCATAGTATTACAAAAGCCACAAGCATTTAAAAGAGGCAAAGAGGTACATCATCCATATATTCAAACACTTATTCCCTGCACTGTTCAGCTCAAAAACGATGAAAGCAAAAATAGTGAAGAAGTAATAATACAACATGATGAAACCGTTTCAATAAATGGAACTATAGAGCGCTTAAATGAGTATGAAGCTGTAATCAGGGTTGAGAAACGGCTGGAATATCAAAAAGAATATATACTATTTTTTACACTTGAAAATTTTAAAATTGAAGTACTCAGCACCATTATTGCCTCACGGACAATAACCAGAGAAAAAATTATTTACTATACCTTCAAATTTGTTCAGATGTCAGAAGCGGCAAAAAATGTAATCTCTAAATATGTAAAAGAGCGGCTGTAAACACCGCTCTTTTAAGAGTAAAATTCTCTATCAGTATCTACCGTTTCCCCTTCAATGCGAGCAAATTCCTTTAATAATTCTTTCTGACGAGGTGTTAATTTTTTTGGTACCTTGATATTAATTTTTACCAATTGATCACCCTTGCCGTACGAACCCAGATATGGCATTCCATTGCCTTTAAGTCTGAATATTTGACCATTTTCAGTCCCTGCTGGTATTTTCATTTTTGCTTTTTTATTGTATATTGTTGGAACCTCTATCTCACCTCCCAGACAGGCTATAGTAAACGGTATATCAACAACACAAATCAGATCATTTCCATGACGTTCAAACAACGGATGTTTCTGAATATGTACTACAACATATAAATCGCCTGCCGAACCACCTCCGGGACCCTGCTCGCCTTCCCCGGAAATTTTTAAACGAGATCCGGACTCAACACCTGCAGGAATCTTTACCGTAATTTTGCGATGTTTTTCTTCTAACCCTGTACCTCTACATGCCCTGCATGGTGAGGTTATAATTTTTCCTTCCCCTCTGCATTTATAACATGTCTGTGTTACTGAAAAAAATCCCTGCGTCTGACGTATTTGCCCTGTCCCATTACAAACAGGACATACCGTTGGTTTTGAACCTGATGCCGAACCGGTACCACCACAACTACTGCATACCTCATGGCGTGGAATTTCGATCTGGACCTCTTTACCATTGGCTGCATCGTCCAGTGTTATTGACAAATCATATTGAATATCTCTTCCCCGACGCGTACGGGATGATCGTGTTCGTGTGCCAGAACCAGAACCAGCACCAAAAAAGCTTTCAAATATATCACCTATATCAAAATCACCAAAGATATCCGAAAAATCGGTATATGCTCCTCTGCCAAAGCCTTCAAATCCTGCAACACCTTCATGCCCAAACTTATCATACTGTGCCCGGCGCTTTGGATCGCGTAATACCTCATATGCTTCAGTAGCTTCTTTAAATTTCTCTTCTGCCTCTTTACTTCCTTTATTGCGATCAGGGTGAAATTTTAAAGCAAGCTTTCTATAAGCTTGCTTTATCTCATCTTCTGTTGCATTTTTAGGAACACCCAGAACTTCATAATAATCTCGCTTCGTCGTAGCCAAGGTCATCACCCCTATTTAAAAAGATTACAATAATTGTGCGCCAATGGCAACCATTGTCGCACAATTATTTACTATTATAGTTTATTTTTTCTTATCTTCATCTACCACTTCATAATCTGCATCATATACCTTTTCACCACCCTGAGTGCTTTCCTCAGTTGTGCCAGAAGTATCCGATTGTTGCTGTGATTGAGATTGAGCATATTGTTCAGCACCCTGCTTATAAAGCTTTTCTGCAAATGAATGGGATGCTCTTTCCAGTTTAGCTTTCGCATCACGTATCACATTAATATCACTTGATTCCATTGCTTTCCTGAGATTTTCAATTTCAGATTCTATTGAAGATTTTTCCGCAGCATCTATCTTCCCTTCATTTTCCTTTATCAGTTTTTCAAGTGAATAGATTAAAGCATCCGCCTCATTACGAGCTTCTACAAGTTGACGCGCCTTTCTATCCTCTTCAGCATGTTGTTCGGCATCCTTAACCATCTTCTTGATTTCTTCTTCATTCAAACCACTTGAGGCTTCAATCCTTATTTTCTGCTCTTTTCCAGTACCAAGATCTTTTGCCGATACATGCAAAATCCCGTTAGCATCTATGTCAAATGTTACCTCAATTTGCGGCACGCCACGGGGTGCAGGTGGAATACCAATGAGGTCAAATCGACCTATGGTTCTGTTCTGCGAAGCTAATTCGCGTTCACCCTGTAACACATGGATTGACACAGCCGTCTGATTGTCAGCAGCAGTTGAAAATATCTGACTCTTTCTGGTTGGTATAGTTGTGTTACGTTCAATGAGTTTGGTCATTACACCACCCAATGTCTCTATACCAAGTGACAGCGGTGTAACATCCAGCAGCAACACATCATGAACTTCGCCAGCTAAAACTCCACCCTGAATTGCAGCGCCCACAGCAACAACCTCATCCGGATTTACACCTTTATGAGGTTCTTTACCAAACACCCGTCGTACCAATTCCTGAACAGCAGGGATTCGTATTGATCCGCCCACTAAGATTACTTCATCGATATCACCAGGGGTAAGTCCTGCGTCTTCCAGTGCTTTTATACACGGTTCTTTTGTAGATTCAATGAGATCTTCTACCAATCCTTCAAATTTTGAGCGTGTCAGAGTCATAATAAGATGTTTAGGACCATTCTGATCAGCTGTAATGAATGGTATATTAATCTCAGTTTGCAATTTATTGGATAGCTCTATCTTAGCTTTTTCTGCAGATTCTTTCAGTCTTTGTAACGCCATCTTATCTGTATGCAGATCAATTCCAGTTTGTTTTTTAAATTCTGATATTAACCACTCCATTATACGCTGATCAAAATCATCGCCACCAAGATGCGTGTTCCCATTGGTAGATTTTACCTCAAAAACCCCCTCGCCCAGTTCAAGTATTGATATATCAAATGTTCCACCACCTAAATCATACACTGCAATCTTGTGATTGCGCTCTTTCTTATCAAGCCCATACGCCAATGCTGCAGCAGTTGGTTCGTTTATTATTCGTTCAACGGTTAAACCAGCTATCCTGCCTGCATCCTTTGTTGCCTGCCTTTGTGAATCATTGAAATATGCAGGTACAGTAATGACTGCACGAGTTACTTTTTCACCCAGATAATCCTCAGCACTCTGCTTCATCTTTTGTAAAATTCGTGCTGAAATTTCCTGAGGTGTAAATTCCCCTGCAATTGTTTTAATCTTCACACCACCTTTACCGTCATCAGCAACGGTAAAAGGAACCATCTTTATTTCGTTTTGCACTTCTCCATAGGACCGCCCCATAAACCGTTTAATGGAACGTATTGTATTTTCAGGATTCGTTATCATTTGATTTTTAGCAACCTGCCCAACTAAACGTTCGCCTTTGTCCGTAAATGCAACAACCGATGGAGTTGTCCTTTGCCCTTCTGAATTGGGTATAACAACTGGTTCACCACCAACCATAACTGCAACACATGAATTTGTGGTTCCAAGGTCAATCCCTATTATTTTGCTCATAGTAATTCTCCTTTTCTTTTAAAGTATTGAATATAATTGAATGATAGTATGTATCATTGTTCATTTTCATCCCTGTTAATTTTGTGACGCAGCAGTATTTTCCTCAGTTGCATTGTTTGCATTGTTTGCATTGTCATCTTCTACCTTCTGCTTTGCCGGGCGCGTCACCTTCACCCGTGCAGCACGTACAACATATTTATCCAGTTTAAAGCCTTTCTGATATACTTTGGTAATAGTATCCTTTACAACATCAGGACTTTCATCAATTTCAACCGCTTCATTATACTCAGGATCAAACGCTTGTCCTAAACTATTAATCTCTTCAACTCCATAGCGCTTTAACATATCCTCTATCTGTCGTGATATCATTTTGATTCCTTCAACAAACAAGTTATGTGCATCAGCTAAATCCTTTGCATCCTGAATATTACATGCTGCATCAATAGCACGGAGTAAATCATCATTGATGTTGATGATATCCCGCGCTATATCCTTTATAGCCAATTTTCTATCTTCCTCTTGCAAACGTATGACACGTTTCTTATAATTTTCAAAATCAGCCTGTCTGCGTACCAGCAGATCTTTCAGAGCATCTAACTCTTCATTTTTCTTATTAAGTTCTTCCTGTAACTTACGCAACTGGTCCTCCTTTTGCTGTATTAGCTCACTGCTCGATTCAACCTGATCATTACCAGCAGATTGATTCAATGAACTATCACCATTCTCCTGAACTTTTATTTTTTCTTCATTCATTGTCTGTATTTTCTCTTGATTTATTGCATCATGAATGTTATCATCTTCCCTTTTGTGCCTTTTATCATGTTTGTTACTCATAACGCCCCCTGCCATACAATGGTAATGTAACAATTCATAACTATATTATTTTGTCATTTGTGTTAAAAAATTTGAAACTACTTTGCCGGTATAATCTACAAGCGGAACTACTTTTTCATAATCCATGCGCGTTGGACCAATAACACCAACAACACCTACCGGACTATTACCAATTTTATATGATGAAGCAATAATGCTACAACATGGGATTGCAATATCTTTTATTTCATCTCCGATAAGCGTAAAGACACCTTCCTTCTGCCTTAGATCTTCCATAATCTTACGCAGGGTGTCTTTCTGCTCAATGAAACGTACTATTTCATGTAACTTTTCAGCTTCAAC
>DAOLVF010000025.1:23011-24918 GCA_035420565.1 Spirochaetota bacterium
ATAGATGATGACAGTTTAACCTTTTTATGAATAACAATTCCAGTACGGGTTACTATGATGAACAACACATCATTAGACGTTAGCGAGATTAACTCAATATGCTTTACTACGGTAAAATCAGGTTTTGGCATCAGGGCAATACCTGTGTATTTTGAAATAAGCGATAGCATCTTAACGATAGACATAAATATTTTATCCAGTTCAATCTCACGAGCCAACATCTCTTCGCGTACTTCTATATCAGTTTTTGCCACTGTTTCATAGGTATCCAGCAATGAATCTACATAAAAGCGGTAACCCTTATCAGTTGGTATTCTGCCTGCTGAGGTATGCGGATGGGAAAGATATCCCATCTGCTCCAGGTCAAACATAATATTGCGCATGGTTGCCGGTGATAATGAAAATGAATACTTTTGAACAAAAGAACGAGAACCTACCGGCTTTCCTGTTGCTATATACTCATATACAATTGCCTTAAGAACCTGTGCTTCGCGATCATTTAACTGTTTTGTATGCATGATAGCAACCTCTATATACATATTAGCACTCAATCTATATGAGTGCTAATAATATACTAAAAAAAATAGCGCCCGTCAAGTCATTTTCCTTAAAAATAGTGGAATAAAGATGATATTTTCATATCTTTAGTGTATAGACATACATAAAACCGCTTATTTATACAATCATCCTATGAACAATCAAAAGAAGTGTTGTTAGCAATATTTTGTATACACAGGGATTTAACAAATTAACGTTTTCAGAATACCCTTATTTTTTCTTTTTTTTCTCTTCTTCCTCTTTCTCGTCCGCTTCCAATCGCAAGCGTAACGCTTCAATAGTATTTTTTAATTTTTCAGCTTCTTCAGATTCACCAAATAATATATGAATCCTGCGCAGCGCTGTTAAAAGTTCTATTGACTTCAGGATATCTTCGGATGATTTTGTGGAAAGCTCATATTTATTGCGATATTGCCTGGCAGCTTCGGATAAGCTTTGCTTGCATAACTTCAACATATCCTGTCGTTCATAGTAAAACGCTTTCCGCGGGTCTCTATATTTTTGCAATTCACTGAAGTTTATCATGTTTTTTGTTATTACGGCAACCCTGCCCTGTAACTCAACAAACGACCACTTCCATTTAGAACTTTCGCCCAATGCATCCATTATTTTTTGCAACAATACATGAATTTCTTTAACAAGAGCTAATGTTTGTTGAGGATTGAGTTTATTAATAGCGGCAAGGTATTCTTCATTTTCTTTTAACATACGATCAATATCCTTACCAACTATCTCCTCAAAAAGCTGTAAAACCCTGTAGAATTCTTTACGCGCATCATTTAAAAAACGCTCATTTTTTACTTTTAGCATATTCACCGATACTGTGTTCATGTTCAGCAGCGTATAGATATACTTGATATAGAGCAAAATCAACTCAAGATTTATATACCCCTTGATACCGGGCATCTTTTTCTTTTTTTGCTCAGCTTCTTTTATCTGTTTGGTTAACTCTTCTAACTTTGCTCTATAGCCTTTAACAAAATCATTATAGGCAACCTTTTCGGCTTTCGTAACTGGCATGATAGTTTCCCTTATGCATAAGTATCGATGGTTGATTTGTTTACCTTCTCTGGCTGCTCTGGTTTCTCCTTTTCCACAGTATTTTCCTGCTGTCCCTGATTATTGACAGCCGGTCCTGCTGGCACTACATCAGCACCTGAAATTCGCATAATTTCCATATTTTCCATCCCTCCCTGAAGATATAATAATAAACATTTTCTACACTCTATGCACCGTTACCATGGTATGTTCACTATCATAGTGTAATAATTAATATATGCGATAGCTCCTGTAAAATAGCAAGAAAAAAATTAAAAATTACTATCGCTCATATTAATGTTATTATTTTC
>DAOLVF010000026.1:0-2293 GCA_035420565.1 Spirochaetota bacterium
CAACGAAGCATGGGTAACCGTACAATGCGTTAAACATAAAAAACTAAATGCTATAGGCATGACAATTAAACACAAATTGATAAAAGAAAATGGGGAATGGAAGATTAGTTTAAAAGGTGAACTGCCAAAAAACGATTAAACCAGTGACAAACCCATATTAATAATGATATCGTCACATAATTCTTGAGCTTCAAAATTATCAGGATGTTTTTTTAAAAGGTTAAGGCAGGCTATGTATGCCATAAAGATATCACCACGCTCACAATAGACATTAACAAGATTTATATGGGCTTCAATAAAAAAAGGATCAATGGAAATTGCTTTTGTATAATAAAAGATTGCCTTATCATAATTATATTCATCAAAGTATACAGTTGCAAGATTTGTTAATAATAATACGTTATCAGGAAATTTTTTTAGTGCAAATAACAAAATACTTTTAGAAAATTTTAATCTACCAAGCTCGCATAATGAAAGTGCCATACCATTAAGGATTTCAGCATTATTCCCTATTAAACGATAACCTAACATAAACAATCTGAATGCTTTTATGAAGTTTCCTTTTTCAATAGCATCATATCCATATTCAATTAATGTTTTACAATCAATGGGAGCGTCATGGTGTATCAACGAAAACAATCTATTTTTATAAAAAGCTTTGTCACGCATAAGGTAACTATCACTTATAAAATTATTGTAAAATCTTAATCTAGAGCTAATGTGAGCACAATAATTAAATATTCAATTCTGTCAATAGCAATTAAAATAATTTTTTTTAAAAAGTTAATTGCAAAAAATATTGGTTTTTGCCATATAGATTTTCAGAAAATATAAAATTGAATGAATAAAGATATATTTTATTCCATGATATTGTTTAACAAACATGATTCTTTTCTTAATTTACCATTTTATTTCCGGAGGATTATATCATGAAAAAACTTATTGCTGCATCGTTTGTAATAATTATTATATTTGCTTATATTGGGTGTAAATGTAATTCTGATATCCTTGCACGCTATGGTGACACTACTATTACACGGGGCCAGTTTAAACAATGGTTGAAAGATAAACAATATCCAATTGAAACAATTTTAAAAAATAAAAAACAGCAAAGAGATAAACTGGAGCTTATGGCAATTGAATCTATAGCTCTGAAAGAGATGCAAAAAGATAATTTGCAAGCATCTGAAAAGCTTAAATTTTTAGAAGATATGGCTTTTGAATCGGTTTTGTTGAAAGCATTATACGATAAAAAAATCAAGAAAAACACAGATTTCAATGAACCAGCATTCCACATTAAACAAATATTTTTGCGAGTAAGAGACTTTAAAATTGTTAACAATAAGCGTGTAAATTTAACAAAATCCGAACTGGAAAAGGCTTATGGCGATGTTGAGAATAAAGCCAGAGAAATAATTGGCAGATTAAAAAATGGTGAAAAATTTGAAGAACTGGCAAAGCAGTTTTCTGATGACTTTTCAAAGAAAAATGGCGGGGATATTGGATATATAGTTAAAGACATGATACAATCTTCGCTATACCAGGCTATCAATGAATCTAATATTGGATTGTTAGAAACGCCAATCCGGGCAGAGAATGGTATATATATAATTCAAATTGTTGAGAAACAGAACATTACAAAGAAGAATTTGAATAAAATAATTAAAGATGAGATGCAAGCTAAACGCCTTGAACAGATTTTACTCAGGAAAGCATCAAACAATTATATTGATAATTTAATGTCTGCACAGGATGTCCAATTTAACGAACAAAAATGTAAAAGTAAAAATCCCAAAGATATTATTTTTAAAGTTGGGGACACTATTTTTACCGTTGGGGATCTGGAAAAAAAGATTTCATATTTTAAACATGATCAACCAGTGTTTCATAAATCTGTGATGGAAGATACAAAAAAAGTTGATATAGCAAAGAATGCATTTAAAGTAGCATTGCTGAGAAGAGCAGCTATAAATGAAAATATGCATAATGGTGAAGAATTAAAAAAGGAAGTAGAAAAGCGAAAGCAAATGTTATTTGCTAAAGAATATATGGATTATATTGCTGGTAGGGATGTAACCGTAACCCCTAAAGAAGTACGTGATGAATATGAAAAATACAAAGATACACGCTTTACAACCTATACAAATCAGAAAGGTAAAACTGAAAAGCAGATTATATCTTTTGACAAAGTAAAAGATCAAATAGCAATGATGATTTATAGAAAAAAAAGAGCTGATAATTTAGCAAAATGGAAACGGGATATGTTGCATATCTATAAATTTAGTGTCAATGA
>DAOLVF010000026.1:2393-4881 GCA_035420565.1 Spirochaetota bacterium
AATTCTTGAGCTGATTGCATATAAAAAAATAATATATTCTGTATTCTTTTTATTGCTTCATGTTTGCTTGTTGCATAACAACTAATATCAAGTTCAGGGCAGGTTGCGATAAATTCATTATTATTTTCGATTAGCTTAATAGATAATTTCATATGTAAACCTCAGCATAAGCGATTACATTCTAATTATTTATTGTATCGACTATATAAAAGAAAAAGATAATATCAAAAAGTAATTCTAATTTTTATTGTTACATCAAAATAAATAGGATAATTATATTTGACATATAAAATTGCATATGATAACAATAATATTTTTTAAAAAAAATAAGACTTATTTTGTTGACAAAAAAAGCTATGGTGTTTGTATGGAATCCAACGCTGATATTTGAGGTGTAAGTGAAAAAGGATGTTACAAGAATCATACTTGGATATTCAGTTATAGGAATCCAGCTTGCAATTACGATTCTTGTTTTTCTTTATGGTGGTTTTTTTCTTGATCAACATTTCAATAGCAGTCCTCTGTTTGTGGTTATAGGTACTGTACTTGGAATGGGAATAGGTTTTTACAATTTGATGAAAAGTTTATCCGAGTTGGATCGATTGCTGAAACGATCCCAACAGGCAGATGATAGTAACAGTAGCGGTTCTAAAAGGCGTAAATGGTTGTAACAATGACGTTGCATCAATACAATAACAAAAAAAGTTGATGAGGTATGTAAAGTTATGATTCAGCTGCTACAAAGTTTACCAGTTATTATTCAATCTTCAAAAAGCGGTGAAGAAGAGTCGATGTATGATATAGTCATGCACCATCTTACTGATCACCCTATTCATGATGGTTTCATTGGTAAAATCAATAATCTTTTTTTTCATGAAAAACTTTTTGGTATTTTCGATATGACTATCACCAGATGGGTTATAATGCTGTGGATAGCTGCTTTGCTCTGCTTACTTATTTTTATTCCTGTAGCCCGTAAAATAAAAAATTCTGTTTATGGTTCCAGGTCCCGCTGGGTTAATCTATGGGAAGTGTTAATTGCATTTATACATGATGAGGTTGTGGAGCCAAATTTTGATCATCATTATGTTAAAAAGGCAATGCCTTATTTCCTTACTGTTTTTTTCTTTATTCTTTTTTGTAATTTGATAGGACTTGTTCCAGGTATGTCTACTGCAACTGGCAACCTGGCTGTTACGGGTGGATTGGCGCTTTGTACACTAATTGGAATGCTGGGAGTTGGAATGGTCAAGCAGGGTATTTTTGGGTATTGGGTAGGGCTTGTACCACATGGGGTGCCTGCGTTTGTTTTGCCGCTAATGTATCCCATTGAAATTATTGGATTATTAATTAAGCCATTTGCTTTAACAGTCCGACTTTTTGCAAATATGACAGCAGGACATGTTGTAATAATAATATTTATTTATCTGGTAATGATGTTTCAGAGTTACTGGGTTGGCATAGGTTCAGTAGCAGGTTCATTGATGATATATTTGCTTGAGTTGTTGGTTGCTTTTATACAGGCATATATATTTGCAGTACTTTCGGCAATGTTTATTGGTACCTCAATGCATGCACATTAAGCAATGCATTATTAAGAGGTAATCAATATATTTCTTAGCAATAACATAATTGTTAGAATTTAATATTCAAAATTTTCGAGGAGGAGTCAATGGAATATTTAGGCCTTTCTTACCTCGCAGCAGGTTTCGGAGCTGGTTTGATAGTTTTTGGTGCGGCACTCGGTATTGGTAAATTAGCTACTGGTGCTTTAGAGGGTATGGCTCGTCAGCCAGAATTAAGTGGTGACTTAAGAACAGCAATGATTATTGCTGCTGCTCTTATCGAAGGTTTCACTTTTTTTGCTCTCGTTGTAACTTTTATGCTTGCAACAAAAGCTCCAATTGCTACAACGCCGGTTGAGAAACCTCAAGCAGAGCAAACTGAAGTTAAGTAAATTTTATTGTAGGTAGTTCGCTATGGAAGTTTTAAAAGAAGGCTTGCTAAAGGTTGAACCCGGCCTCCTGTTATGGACAATAATAACCTTTATAGTGTTGTTATTGATATTATGGAAAGCCGCATGGAAGCCAATTGTAGAGGCGCTTGATGCCAGGGCTGAGAAGATTCGAGGTGATATCGAATCAGCGGAAAAGTCCCGTCTTGAGGCCGAAAGGCTATTTGCTGAGCATAAAGCAATGATGGATAAGGCAAAAGAGGAGGCTGCAAGTATCATCGCTGAAGGTAAGGCTGATGCGGAAAGGTTAAGAAATTCCATAGTTGAAAAAGCAAATCAGGAAGCCAAAGATCTTATTGAAAGAGCGCGTCGGGAGATAAATCTTGCAAAAGATAAAGCGCTGGCAGAGATTCAATCTGAGGTTGTTACAATATCAACGGATATTGCAGCGAAGATTATAGCTAAGAATCTCAAAGTTGAAGATCAGAAAGCCCTTGTAGAAGAGGCATTACAAAAAATAAGGACAGTTCAGTA
>DAOLVF010000026.1:4981-24722 GCA_035420565.1 Spirochaetota bacterium
AAGATCAGAAAGCCCTTGTAGAAGAGGCATTACAAAAAATAAGGACAGTTCAGTAGTACTGAACTGTCCTTAAATTTTAATTAATAGGGTTATCGGTGTGGCAACAAGTGAAGTAGCGAAAGTTTATGCAGGTGCTTTATTAGAGATTGCGCATGAGAAAAACGCTATAGCAAAAGTTGAAGAAGAGTTAAGTTTTCTTGCAGAATTATTAAAAAATGATCCTGATCTTTTGCGTTATTTTAATGCGCCTGGAATTAATAATGATTCAAAAAAACAATTCGTTGATAAGGTGTTTGGTGGTAAATTATCTGATCTCATGGTTAACTTTTTAAAGGTACTAATTGATAATGGACGTCAACAAGATATACCAGATATTAATGTCGCCTTTGGTGAATTACTTGATATAATCAATAATCGACAGAAAATTAAACTAATTAGCAGTATAAAGCTTGATGCTGATATTATAAATAGAATTAAAAAGAGTTTAGAAGATCGTTTTAACAAGAATATAATTATAGAAGAAGAAGTTATACCATCAATTTTAGGTGGAATTATTGTGCAAGTAGATGATTTAATTATAGATGCATCCTTAAAGAAAGATCTAATAAAGTTACGTGAAAAATTAATACAAAGTAAGATCAGAGGTGAAGTGGCTTATGAAGATTAAAACTGAAGAAATAAAATCGATTATTAAGAAGGAGATTGAAGGGTATAAGTCACAGTTGGATGTTAGTGAAGTTGGTACTGTTATCCAGGTTGGTGACGGAATTGCACGAATTTATGGTTTAGATAATGCAATGGCTGGTGAAATGCTTGAATTTGAAAATGGTGCATATGGTCTGGTTTTTAACCTGGAAGAGAATTCAATCGGTGCTGTTATTTTAGGTGACTATCTTTCAATTGAAGAAGGCGATACGGTTAAGAGATTGAACAGGGTTTTGGCAGTACCTGTTGGTCCAGAGCTGTTAGGTAGAGTAGTTAATCCTCTGGGTATACCATTGGATAATAAAGGACCAATTAATACAACAAAGATGCGGCCTGTTGAATTTTTAGCTCCTGGTATTGCCGATAGACAGCCAGTAAAAGAACCATTACAAACTGGTATAAAAGCTATCGACTCAATGACACCGATAGGTCGCGGACAGCGAGAATTGATAATTGGTGACCGTAAGACCGGGAAAACTGCAATAGCGATTGATACAATTATCAATCAGAAAGGTAAAGGAGTATATTGCATTTATGTGGCTATCGGGCAGAAAGCTTCTACTGTTGCATCTGTTGTTGAAAAATTAGAGCAGTATGGTGCGATGGATTATACTATCGTTGTTACTGCCAGTGCTTCTGACCCAGCACCACTACAATATATTGCACCTTATGCGGGTTGTGCAATGGGTGAATATTTTATGTATGAGAAGAATGGCCATTCCCTTTGTATATATGATGACCTTTCAAAACAGGCGAATGGTTATCGTCAGCTTTCTTTGTTGCTTAGAAGGCCTCCAGGACGAGAAGCGTATCCAGGTGACATTTTTTACTGCCATTCACGACTTCTTGAACGTGCTGCAAAACTTTCGGATGACCTTGGTGGTGGTTCTTTGACTGCATTACCAATTATAGAAACACAGGAAGGTGAGGTTTCAGCATATATTCCTACCAACGTTATTTCAATTACCGATGGGCAAATTTATCTTGTACCTGGTTTATTTGCATCTGGCGTGCGGCCTGCGGTTGATGTTGGTATATCTGTATCACGAGTAGGCGGGAATGCTCAGATTAAAGCTATGAAAAAGTATGCTGGTTCATTACGACTTGATTTAGCACAGTTTCGTGAACTTGAAGCTTTTGCTCAATTGGGAACTGAGCTTGATCCTGCAACACAGCGTCAGCTCGATAGAGGTCAAAGACTTGTTGAGGTATTAAAACAGGTTCAATATGAGCCAATGCCTGTTGCTGAGCAGGTTGCTATTATATATGCAGGAACTCAGGGGTATCTTGATAAAGTTCCAGTACCCGAAGTGAAAAGATTTGAGAAAGAATTTTTAAAATTTTTGCGCGATGCGCATCCTGAATTATTAGATGGAATTTCATCAACTGGCGAACTTAAAGATCCGGATAAATTTGGGAAAGTAGCGGGTGATTTTGTCGAAAGCTATCTAGCCGGAAAAAAAGCAGATGTAAGAGCGTAATAAACTAAAAAAGAGGAATAGCTGTGGCAACACAACGAGAAATATTAAAGCGAATTAATTCTGTTAAGAATACACAGAAGATTACCAGAACGATGGAAATGGTTTCTACTGCTAAGATGAAAAAAATGCAGGATAGAATCGTAATGTCAAAGCCTTATGCAGAAAAGTTAGAAACCATTATAGAACATCTGCGACAAACCGGCGTTGAAGATGTATTTGACCCGCTGATGCAGGAAAGACCGGATCCCAATAGAATATTAATTCTTATGATTACTGGTAACAGAGGTTTATGTGGTGGTTTTAATACACGGATTATTGAAAATACTATTGGTTTTAAAAGTAAACTAACAATTGAGGAAGGCAAAGAAGTTTTAGTCTATTCAATAGGGAAAAAAGGAACAAATTATTTAAGATTTATTAAGGAGCCAATGTTTAAGTCGGTATTAAATCCTGAAGATAAATTTAAATTTGATGATGCATCAAAATTAGGTGAGGAACTTATAAATCTTTTTGTTACCGGTGAAGTTGATGAAGTATATGTTTCATATACCAAGATTATGACTCGATCAACACAAAAAGCTACAATTTCACGTTTGTTACCATTAAAACCTGAAGGTGGTGCAATACAGGAAAGTGTTGAAGAGTTCCATGTAGAATATATTTTTGAACCTAATCCTTATAAGATATTTTCTTCGTTGTTACCATTATATATTAAAATGAAGCTTTATACTGCTGTTTTGGAGACTGGATTCTCAGAAAACTTTGCCAGGCGAGTAGCAATGAAGAATGCAACTGATGCAGCTAAAGAAATGGTAAGAGATTTAACGATTACTTATAATAGAGCTCGTCAGGCTAAGATTACGAAGGAAATCTCTGAAATAGTAGGTGGTGCTGCAGCCCTTGAATAAGGGTAGATGATATATAATATTTTATTCATGAATTAAGGAGTTAAATATGGCTGAGAATATAGGTAAGGTTGTTCAGGTTATTGGATCTACATTAGATGCTGAGTTTCAGGAAAACAAGTTACCTGCTATTTATAATGCATTAAAATTAGAAGTAGAGGTTATGGATGAAAGAAAAACCCTTGTTTGTGAAGTTGCTCAGCATTTAGGTGGCAATAGGGTTAGAGCTGTTGCATTAGGTTCAACTGATGGTGTAAAACGAGGTGCTTCAATCATTGATACTGGTGCTCCAATTACAGTACCAGTTGGTGAAGAAACATTAGGGAGGGTATTTAACCTCCTGGGTGATGTAGTTGATAAAGGTGTACCAATAACTGTCAAGGAAAGAAGGTCAATCCACCAGGAACCCCCAAAATTTGATCAGCTGGAACCAAAAGCTGAGATTTTCGAAACTGGTATTAAAGTGGTCGATTTAATAGAGCCTTATATCAAGGGCGGTAAAACTGGATTATTTGGTGGTGCTGGTGTTGGAAAAACTGTCGTTATTATGGAGCTTATTAACAACGTTGCTATGCAACATGGCGGTTATTCAGTTTTTGCTGGTGTAGGCGAAAGAACTCGTGAAGGGAATGACCTGTGGTTGGAAATGAAGGAATCTGGTGTTATAAACAAAGCCTGTCTTGTTTATGGTCAGATGAATGAACCGCCTGGGGCACGATTACGAGTAGCATTGAGTGCCTTGACTATGTGTGAGTATTTTAGGGATTTGTCAGGTAGGGATGTTCTTTTGTTTATAGATAATATATTCAGATTTTCACAGGCTGGTTCAGAGGTGTCAGCGTTGTTAGGACGTATGCCTTCAGCCGTAGGTTACCAGCCAACGTTAGCAACAGAAATGGGTGAATTGCAGGAAAGAATTACTTCCACTAAACGTGGTTCTATTACGTCTGTACAGGCTATCTATGTTCCTGCTGACGACTTAACCGACCCTGCTCCGGCAACCGCATTTATACACCTTGATGCAAGTACTGTTCTTTCGCGTCAGATAGCGGAAAAGGGGATTTATCCAGCAGTTGATCCACTGGAATCTTCTTCACGAATACTATCGCCTGAAATAGTTGGTGAAGAACACTATTCAGTTGCAACTGAAGTAAAGCGAATATTACAGCGATATAAAGATTTACAGGATATTATAGCAATATTAGGTATGGACGAGTTATCTGAAGAAGATAAGCTGTTAGTACAGCGAGCAAGGAAAATCGAGCGATTTTTATCACAGCCATTTTTTGTTGCTGAACAGTTTACTGGTATGGCAGGTAAATATGTAAAATTGGAAGAGACAATAAAAAGCTTCAAAGGATTGATAAATGGTGAATACGACCATTTACCTGAACAGGCTTTTTATATGGTTGGGACAATTGAAGAAGCAGTTGAAAAGGCAAAGAAGCTTGCTGGTAACTAATATCGTTTAGAGGATACTGTTATGGCATTGAAATTAAATTGCAATGTATTGACACCAGAACGTCAGATATATGAAGGGCAGATTGATTTTGCGGTTGTTCAGGCTTATGATGGTGAGATGGGATTTCTGTATAATCATGCACCATTAATATCTGAATTAGGTACTGGTGAAATTAGATTGCGTAATGGTGACGCTACTGAATATTTTTATGTTGATGGTGGATTTGTCGAAATTAAAAATAATTCACTGATCATTTTAGCTCAAGAAGCCGCAATGAAAGGGGAGTTAAGGGCTGATCTGTTAGAAGCAAAGATTAAAGAAATATCAGCGTTGCCAAGACCAGAAAGATATGCAGAACGTTTAACAATTGATATAGAATTAAAAAAGTTAAAAGCGCGTTTACAGATTGCAAAAAAGTAAGTAAAAATTATTGATGAAATATTATATAGAATTAAAAAACGGGCAGGTTGACCTGCCCGTTGCATTTTATACAAGTGAATAAAATGCCTTTTTATCATTATCAGTTGCCAATAAATAGTGATCGGTATATTCTAATAATTTATTATACAATTCATTCCTTTGCTTAATAAGAAGTTTCCCGGTATAAGTATCCTTTACCTGTAATGGTGTTTCAAAGTTATCTATTGTTTCAACTTGTAAATTAACTGGCTCTTTTTTTTGACGTGCATGGATTATCTCTTCAGGAGTAGGTAAAATTATTGCATATAATGAATATGGAGTCTGAATGAGAGCATGCCCTCTATTTAAGTATGCATCAGAAAAACCACCATCTATATTGATAGCTCTGCCATCTGGTGAAGCAATTTTCTCACCTTTACGAATATCAACTGGGGTATGGCCATATACTATTCGTTCAACGCCAAATTCATGCATTATTTTATCCATAAATTCATTTTTTAATAGATTTTCACCCCAATATAATAATTTTTCTTTATGTGTTGTTTTATCAACAAGATAATAACGTTCAAAGGTTTTCATTGCATTTTTACCAAAAAATGGTGATTTTGACCCACACCATAAATAGAACATCAGAGCTAAATCTCCTGGATCCTGTAATTTGCCTTCTAAATAATTCTTTCCTATTGTTTTAATCCGATGTTGTAAATAGTCTAATAATTCTTTCCCTTTGTACCCTGAGAATTCTTCAAAATCACCATCTTCTGTGCTGGGTATCAATGCGTGAATATTGAGTATATAATTATGGATATGATATAGTTTTCCATGTTCAAATAAAAATTCCATGAGATAACGGATTTTTTTACTGATTGCAAATTGATATGATAGATCATTGATAATATCTTCTTCTTCTGGTGAAAGTTTTGTGGGATCGTTTAAATCAATTGTTGGGAAATGTGTATCGGTAAGTCCATCAGTATTGTTGTTTTTTAACATCTCAGCTAATTTATTAAGCCATAGCCTTGATTCCATATTGAATTCAGGATTGTTGTGTATAGTTTGCTCTTCAAGTTTAAACTGGATGATGGATAATGCCTTTTCCATTCTACGAGATACATCTTGTTTTGCTTTAAAATTACCAGTAATTTCACCAGTATATGTAGATAGTGCGAAATTTTTTAATTTGTCAATATTTATACCAATACGTTCAAGAAAAGCAAGATTGTCATAACGAGTAGTGATACGTAAAGCTTCAGCAATAAGTGATTGATTTCCGGCAGATGCTCCCATCCATAATATATCATGATTGCCCCAGATGAATGTAAGATATCGCTTTATGTCTTTTTGATTAAGAATTCTTATTATTTTATCAGGTTCATCTCCCCTGTCAAATACATCGCCAAGTACAATTAAATGCCCTAATATAACCTGTTTTACAATTTTACACAGTGAACTGATGATTTTATCTGCTATTAATTCATTTTCATAAATTATATCTGGAACAGGATAGTTTAATATAAGGTTCTCAAGAACATGTTTAAGGTCTTTATTTATATTAATACGGATTTCATCAAAATCACGAACATTTTGTACGCGGTATTGGATGATTCTTATAAGTGAGGAGATTATATCCTGACGGTCTAACCTATAAACATCATCTTCAAAATAACGTTCTTTGCGAATAATCCTGCCTAAATAGTATATCTTTTCTTTTGAAAATGTTTTGGGTAATGCTTCATAACATATGCGCCATACCAGGCCAAAGCGTCCTTTTAATATTGACACAAATCTATCTCCCGCACCGTGGGGGTCGCTTATCCACATGGTTGTATCAATATATTCGTTCAGGCGGGAGTCTATTTCAGTAAGGTCGCGGATAATATTATGCAATGCTGATATGTTTTTTTCGGTGTACATAGATCCTCCGCTAATAAAAAAATTTACATGATTTTACCGCCAACATCGTCTATGTCAATATCTTCAAGGACTTCTTTCATTGTTTCTTTATCTATCTGTGAAAGATTATCTAATCCCTGAGCTATTGCAAATACTTTCTTTTTGACATAAATTGGTGCTTTTGCTCGTAATGCAATTGCCATAGCATCACTGGGGCGACAATCAATGATCATTTCAGAACTATCTGGAGCAACTAAATTAAGCTTTGCAAAATAAATGTTATCTTTTAAATCATCAATTACTACTGATTCAAGAGAATAATGAAATGTGTGAAGCATTGCTATAATTAAGTCGTGTGTTAAAGGACGTATTGGTTTTTTGCCTTCAAGCTCAATGGCAATAAGGCTTGCTTCTAAAGGAGCAATCATGATGGGCAGAATGTTTCCCGTTTCATTGTCTTGCAGAACAACTATAGGTGTATTGCTTTCTTCATCCAGAACAATAGTAACTATGTCAACTTTGCATAATGACATCTCAATTCCTTTTTTGCGTTATTTGTATTCAATATAAAATGAATATATAAAAAAATCAAGTAAAGTTAAGGCTTTTTGGCTTTTATTTTTTTATACAGCTTGTTTTTAAGGATATTTATGAAATATAGAGCAACAATTGCACTGTGGGTTTCTTTATTGCTCTCACATTCTATGTAATCAGCACGATTTAGTTCCTGCAGCAATCGTTTTATGTCTTCAGTAGCATGCAATGTGTCTGTTTTTGCACCAAATATATAACATGGCGTTTCAATAAAAGCAAGTTTATCCCATAGACTATAATTTTTTAATGATAGTGCATTGGGTTTGAGCTTATAAGGATCAGCAGCATTGATGGTATTGGTATATTTGATAAGCTGTTCTTTTTCTTTTCTGGTATTTAATCTGAAAGTTTTTAAATACCATATAACTAATTTTTTTAACACGTTATACCATGATGGGGGCAAATTGGGAACGATATCTCCTAATATGGGAGGAAATCTGAATACAGGGATTGGCCCAATGAGAAGTGCACATTCAGGTTCACGTGTTCGCATGGCTAAATATTCTAAAATTACAGAAGAACCCAGTGAACTGCCTGCCATAACGAATGTTCTTTTTTTAGGTATTATCTGTTGTATTACTTCATGAAGATCAAGAACCATTCTCATGACGTTGAAAGAAAAATCTGTGCATGATTTGCCATCAGGTATTTTAGAAGAAATTTTTTCCCTGGTTTCAATATATATTACATGGTATTCATCGGTCAATGAACGTAAAACATCTTTCCAGCCGGATATATGGGAAAGCCATCCTGCAACAAAAAAAATTATTGGTTTTGATACATTGTCATGTTTTGGAATAAAATCTATGCAATAGAGTTGTATTCCATCAGATACATGAATATAGAAGTCATTGATTCTTGTTGATTGCCCGGCATATTCAGAAAGTTCCATAGTCATCCTCATTAAAAAGTTTTACCATTTCCACACTGTTAATCAATCATAAACAATTAAGAATTGCAACTATTTTGTCATTGGGAAAAATAAATTTTTTAGCAACTTGATTTATGGTCAGTAACTATCGCCAAAAATAATAAACTAAAAAGGAACCACAGTATATCCTTTGAACGAAGTGCAGGGCACCAAACTTTTTGATACATATATTTTCATTGTTGAGTCAATAATAATACATTGGAGTTGTAACGATGCATTGTGCAACAAAAACGACATTGCTTGCTCTGACCCCATTATAAATAAAGCAGTTGCATATCCATCGCATACAGTAGCATTGCTGGCAATCACCGAAACAGAGATGACATCACTTGTGGCAGGATACCCTGTTTTAGGATTGAGTATATGGTGGTAGCGTTTACCCTTGTAAATAACAAAGCGTTCGTAGTCGCCGCTTGTAGTAATGGACTGTCCATTGAACAGCAGTACGGTTCCGCAAATTCCTTCTTTACGCGGGTGCTTTATTGCAATGGTGTAGCCATGACCGTAATTGTTACCAATAACCTTAAGATCACCACCAGCTTCAACAATAGCTTCTTTGATACCCATATTTTTCAATGTTACTATTGCATGGTCTATTGCATATCCTTTTGCTATGCCGCCAAGACCAATCTGTATACAGGGTTTTTCTTTGATGACCTCAAGATTTTCCGGATGGAGATGAATACGTTGATATCCTATACACGGCTTATAGGTATTGATGGTTTGTGGTGATGGAGGAATGAAGTTTGGCGATTGTATGTTCCATAATTTGCCTATTGATGCAAAGGTTATGTCAAAAAGCCCATTTGTTTTGTGCGATAGTTCCAGGGATTGTTCAATGACGGTAAAGGTGTCTTTGCTTACATGAGTTTTGCTATTTGCATTTATTTTTGACACATCACTGTCCTGCTTGTAAAGGCTCATCAACGCTTCAATCTGCTTGATTTTGTCAAATGCTGCTTGTATTGCATTGTGTGCTTTTTCATGCGATGGAGCGTCAACAGTGATGGTTACTATTGTACCCATAGCCATTTGTGACAGACTATAGCGTTGTGGATGTGAGCATGACAGTAATAACTGCGCACCAAACATTGCTACTATAACCATCGGTGAATAAATCTTTTTCATTCGCTAATCCATGATATTATTTACAATAAATTTTCTCTGAGATTCGTTGAAAATAATAATATACGATAGTATCATTTTAAAGAAAAAACGCAACTGAAAAATAATCTTCACTCATTATCATTCTGATGGCACACAGTGTCAAAGAAAATCTCCTCACACTAATGAGATTCTTTGCTAACGCTCAGAATAACACTCAACACATTGTCATTTCGGACCTGACTCAGAATCCAGGAATGTAACGTTAAATACTGAAACACGATTTCAGGATAACTATCGCCAGATAGTTTTGTCTTTTTGGCGAGGTCATAAGCCACCCATCGTGATCTTCTTTATACACTATAGCATTATATCGATATAGAAAAAAATAAAACACTGGTGGTATTAATGGTGCTCATCATAACGATTAATTAAATTAAAACCTCAAAGCTAAATGACTTGACAACAATGATAGTATGATTATAAGAAATAAAGGTATTACAATAGTTATTGCTATTAATACTGCACCGAACAATGGTATAACGTTATCATGCAGTGTTAATAAAATTGAATACATATACTTTTAAATGCAATAAAAATATTTTTTTCATTACAAGGAATGCATTATGAAAATGAAATTTCATGGTATAACAGTTTGTGTCATTATTTTGTGTGCGATAGTTACTGTTGATGCAAAAAACACAATCAAAAAAACACAGCAAGGAACATCGATTGCTGATTTAAATACATTCAATGAGCAATTGGTGACCATAACCAATAAAGCAATTCCTACTGTTGTGAGTATATCTGCCGAGAAAAAAATGGGTTCACCGCGTGATGCCAGAAAGATGCCAATGCCGTTTCCTATGCCAAAAGAGGCTAAAGCTGTTGGTTCAGGTGTTATTGTTGATAAACGAGGATATATAGTAACCAATAATCATGTTGTAAAAAACACAAAATCAATAACCGTTACTTTATTTGATAAGCGTACATTCCCATGTGAGCTCATAGGCTCTGACCCTGCTACTGACATTGCAGTAATAAAAATACAGGGAGATGTTCCCAAAGACATTCCTGTTGCTGAAATGGCCGATTCAGACACATTAAAGGTTGGAGAGATTGCCATAGCTATAGGAAACCCTTTTGGATTTGGGCATACGGTAACGATGGGAATTATCAGCGCAACAGGCAGAGAAGGTTTTGGGCTTGCTGATTATGAATATTTTATTCAAACTGATGCGGCAATAAATCCGGGAAATTCTGGCGGGGCCCTTATTAATGTTACAGGAAAACTCGTAGGTATAAATACAGCAATATTTAGCCGAAATGGCGGTTATATGGGTATAGGGTTTGCCATACCTTCAAACATGGTAAAGCAGGTTGTAGACGAACTGATACAAAAAGGTAAGGTAACGCGAGGCTGGTTGGGTGTGTATATTCAAAACATTACTCCTGAAATTGCTAAAAATTTTAAATATGACGGTAAGCAAGGGGTTGTCGTTGCCGATGTTATGAACAATTCACCTGCGAAAAACGCTAATCTTGAAATTGGCGATATTATTGTTTCTGTCAATGGCACAACAGTTTCGGATATAAATCAATTACGCCGTAATGTTGCCGCTTTAAAGCCTGGCTCTACTGCAAAAGTTAAAATCTTTAGAGCAGGCAAAGAGATGGATGTTGATGTCATCATTGCAGAACTCCCTCAACAGCAAGCTATGGAAGAAAAAGCAGTAGAACTTGACATAATTGGGCTGCGTGTTGGCGATATAACCGAGGAAAATGCATATAAATTCAGGATAACCGATACAACAGGTGTTATAGTCATGGAGGTTAGTGAAGACGGGCCTGCATATCAGGCGGGGATGATGGTTGGTGACATTATCAAAGAGATTGAAAACACGCCGGTAGAAAATGTATCACGCTATAATGAGCTATTAGCACACTATCAAAAGAAAGAGACGCTGCTTTTACTGGTAAAGCGTGGAGGGATCCATAAATTTGTAGTTATAAAAAAGAGTGAAAAATAATAGCATATAAGGGATTAATATTTTTATTTTAAATATTTTAATCCTGTGGCTTCTTTAACCCGTTGAATGGTTTCTATAGCCAGTGGCCGGGTTTTTTCTGCCCCTTTTTTTAGTATGGATGCTATGTCATGTTTGTTATTTTCAAGCGCTTTTCGTTTAGCTCTAAATGGTGCAAAATATTCCCATATCATTGCAAAAAGCTCTTTTTTTACTTCACCATATCCTATGCCACCCTTTAAGTATCGGTCTTTAAGTATTTGTGTTTTTTCAGGTTCAGCAAATAGCCTGTACAAAGCAAATAGATTACAGCTATCAGGATTTTTAGGTGCTTCTACTGGCTGCGAGTCGGTAACTATTCGCATTACCTTCTTTTTAAGGCTGGCTTCATCTTCAAATATATTGATGGTATTGTTGTAGCTTTTTGACATCTTCTGTCCATCAATACCCGGTATTACAGCAATATCCTCAGGAATCATTGCTTCGGGTATAACAAAGATTTCACCATACATCTGATTAAAGTGCTGTGCAATATCTCGTGTTATCTCAAGGTGTTGTTTTTGATCCTTGCCAACCGGGACTAACTCTGCATTAAATAAAAGAATATCAGCAGCCATCAGTACAGGATAGGTAAAAAGTCCGGCATTGGGGATAATCCCTTTTGCAATCTTATCCTTATAGCTGTGACTTCGTTCAAGAAGCCCCATGCTGGTGTGGCACGATAGTATCCATGATAATTCGGTAACCTCAGGGATATCGGCCTGTACCCAGAAATGTGCTTTATCAGGGTCCAGCCCCAGTGCAATAAAATCCATAGCAGCATCTACTGTATTTTGTGCCAGCAGACGGGGATCGTGAATGCTGGTTAAAGCATGGTAATTAACAATAAAGCAGAAAAGTTCATTGTTATATTGCAATTCGATCATGGGTTTCATCATGGCAAAATAATTACCTATATGCAATGTACCCGATGGTTGTATTCCTGAAAGTATCCTTGACATTTTTGCTACCTTTTTTAAGTATGGTTAATTTTGTGTATTGCATGCAATGTTGATATAAACAGATGTAACTGTCTGCATTATATCGTCAATATTAATTTTAATAACCTGCTTATAAAAAATATTATATTTTTGGTTTATTTCATCAAAAACGATTATTTTACGTATGGTGAGTAATGAGGTGTAATGTATGGCTATTGCAAGTTTTTTACAATATACTACTATGAAAATGAAAAAGGTAACAGTGTTACTCTATTGCATATTACTGTCTGCGATAGTTACTATAACTGTTCTTTTCCTGTTATTTAATCATTTTATTTTAAATCAGTATCATCTGTCATTATTGCTTAAAAGTGTATTCTTCATTGCGGTTATTATTGTTATTTTCAACATATCATTTATTATTATAGCAAAAGTTTTGCATAAACAATATTACGGTGTTGCTCGAAGTATGCTGAAGGTTCTGAAACAGTATGAAAAGGGCAATTATACCTATTTATTTTCCATAGATAATAATGGTTTCGATAGTATTTTAAAATATATGCAGAAATTGTTAGCCGGATCAAATAATCCAGAAGTATCACTTGATAAACAATTAGATGAAAAGGTATTCGCAATCATTAGTGTGCTCATAAGCGCCATGGAAGATAAAGATCCCTATACCAGCGGTCATACTGCACGGGTGGCACAGTACTCGCTTGCAATTGGTAAACATCTTGGCTTACCAAAAGAAAAGATGCGATTGCTCAATCATGCTGCCGCTGCGCATGATATTGGAAAAATTGGCATACCAATTGAAATTATCGAGAAGAATGGGAAATTAACTGATAGGGAAAAGTTGCTTTTACAAAGTCATCCCATACGCGGCATGAAAATATTATCAACGCTTGATTATTTAAAGGATATTGCAACAATTGTGATGTACCATCATGAGCGGGTTGATGGACAGGGATATTATGAATTGCCAGGCAATAAAATCCCTGTTGAAGCTAAGATCATTGCTGTTGCCGATGCCCTTGATGCCATGTTGAGCGACAGACCATATAGAAAGGGACTATCGCTCCATGAAGCTAAACAAGAGTTGGAAAAAAATAAAGGCACGCAATTTGACCCGCTTATAGTTGATGCACTAATACAACTATTAGAAGAAAAAGGCACACTAAAAGAACTTATTGCTTTTTAATATATTTTTTTATAAACTCGTCATGGGTTAATATGGATATAAATTGATCAAGTTTTGCTATTTTAAAAATGCTTTCAACATTTTCATTGATGTCATAACAAATAAATTCAATATTGTTTTTCAATGCAAGGTTCATACAGCGTACCAATGAACCAATACCGGATGAGTCAATATATTTTAGATCCCGTAAATTAAGTGCAATGATTTTTGGATTATCTTCTAAATTTTGTCGGTATATAGTTTCAAAATTATGAATCTTTGAGATATCATAGCGTCCGTTTAAGGTAAGTATTAATAGTGGACCTTCTTTATGAACATCAATTTGCATGCAATTACTCATCAATTAAAATATTAATAGTGTATCCTGATATACAATAATGTGTTGTGAAAGGTAATAACAAATTATTGTATAATTATTCATAAGAATAATTTATTTATTGAAAGATGTCAACAAATAATTAAAATAATTATGTACCACTTACCTTTGCATATATTTATAGGTAGCTATCAATAGTGTTTTTTTCATTTTTTTATATGCTTGAAAGCAAAAGATAAAAAGCAGCTTATCAAATATTTTGTAATCACACGGGTATTTACAATTTTGTTTTGATTTTCCTGTATGATATAAACGTGGTAGTTGATACTATGAAATTTATAGCAACTGAAAGTTCAGTTGAAGATATAATAGCACAATTGACATTAACAAGGTTATTATTGTAACCATTAATCCAGGTTTTAAAAATTCTATAAAGCTTATTTTGATACCTGCTCTTGCTGCTGATTCCAGAACAATAAGATTAGCCATGGCACCAATTATTGTGGCATTACCTGCCAGGGTTGATGATGAAGCCAATGCCAGCCATAGCAGTTTGCTGTTGTTTTGTTTCAGTATTGGAACGAGAAGAATGACAAAGGGCACATTGCTGATTATCTGGGAAGAGATAAGACTTATTCCATGTAATACAATAGTACTATAAAAAGTATTATTAAGCTGTGAGTAATGCATCACTATATTCAATATCCCTGCTTTTTCAGCACCTTTTACGACAATAAATAGTGAAGCAAAAAATAACAGTAACACCCAATCAATTTCTTTTATAATTTTTGAAGGCTTTATTTTCCCTAATAAAAGAATAAAAGAACTTCCAATCAGAGCAATAAGAGGTATTGACAAATGAAGCATATGATGAAAAAGGAAAAGTATAGTCATAATCAAAAAAATTGGTACAGAAAAGATCATAGAACTAAGGTTGTAATCATATTCATTTTCTTCATTTTCATCGTAATGTAATAGTGATGGTGCTTCAAAGGTTTGCGAATATATCCGTTTAATAACAATAATAATAATTATCATGCCGAGTATAGCAATAGGGAACAGATGCAGTATAAAATATATATAGGGAATCTTTGAATAAATACCAATCAGCATATTTTGCGGGTTACCGGTAATGGTCATTGAACTTCCAATGTTAGATGCTAAAATTTCAGCTATTAAATAAGGTTTAGGATCTAATTGTGCATGGCGGCATATTGAGATAATAACAGGGGTAAACATTAAAACAACAGCGTCATTAACCAGAAATGCACTGGCAATACCGGTAGTAAATGTTATTATCCACAATAATTGTGATGGCGTTTTGGAAAAAGCAATTGTTTTATGAGCAACAAAAGCAAAAAATCCATCCAGTTCAAGAGTTGCAATAACAATCATCATTCCTAAAAGCAGTGCTATTGTATTGAAATCTATAGCGGCAATTGCCTCTTCAAAAGATAAAACACCTGCAGCAATCATTGCAATTGCTCCAAAATAAGCTGCTGATGGCCTGTCAATGTTAATGCCTGGCAGGCGGGTTACCATTATCCCTGAATATGTAATAATGAAGATAATAAGAGCAACAGTATACATGGCAATTGATATGCTGGGGAAATTGTAACTTATATGACTTATAATTGAAGTATCTTTATAATGGACATCTGCCCGGCCAGGGCTCGAACCTGGACTTCTCTGATCCAGAGTCAGATGTGTTGCCAATTACACCACCGGGCAAAACAACACCATAACACCTTTATAGCACAATGTTTATTCTGATAAAAATTTTGTCAATACTTTTGAAACAATCACCCTTCTTTTTGTACTATTTTTGCCCATGTATCCTTTAATGTAACTGTTCTGCTAAATATTACATTGTTATCATGTGAATCAGGGTCAACGGTAAAATAACCCAGGCGTTCAAACTGAAAATTGGTAAATGCTTTAGCATTAGCAACCGATGGTTCTATAAATCCATGAACAGTCTTCAATGAATCAGGATTAATATAATCAGTAAAGTCGCTGCCATCATCAACCTGTGAAGGATCCTCTCTGGTAAACAATCTATCGTACAGGCGCACTTCAACCGGCAGTGAATGGTGAGCGCTTACCCAGTGTATGGTTCCTTTTACCTTCCTGCCATCGGGAGCATAGCCATCCTTTGTTTGTGGGTCATAGGTGCAATGCAGTTCAATGATATTGCCGCTGGCATCCTTTATGACGTCAGTACATTGTATAAAATAGGTGTATCGCAAGCGAACTTCGCTTCCCGGTGATAATCTAAAATATTTCTTTGGAGGATTTTCCATAAAATCATCGCGCTCAATATAGATAATCCGTGAAAATGGAATTTTTCGTGTACCTGCAACCTGGTTTTCGGGATTATTGATGCCTTCAACATATTCAACCTGGTTTTCAGGATAGTTTGTAATAATGACCTTCAACGGATTAAGCACACACATTACACGGTTTGCTTTTGTATTAAGGTCTTCACGGATACAGTGTTCTAAAAGGGCTATATCAACCATGCTATCTTTCTTTGCAACACCAACTGTCCTTGCAAAAATTTTTATAGAATCAGGCGTATAACCCCGCCGGCGCAACCCAGCAATGGTTGGCATGCGGGGATCATCCCATCCTGAAACGTACCCTTGCTGTACTAATTTTAGCAACATACGCTTGCTCATGACAGTATAGCTTAAATTAAGACGTGCAAACTCAATCTGTCGGGGACGCTGACCGGATGCTATCTGATCTAAAAACCAATCATATAATGGACGATGAACTTCAAATTCTAATGTACATATTGAATGAGTGATGCCTTCAATGTAATCCGATTGCCCATGAGCCCAGTCATACGTGGGGTATATGCACCATGTATCACCGGTGCGATGATGGGTTGCGTGTTTTATACGGTACATCACCGGGTCGCGCATGTGCATGTTGGGTGAAGACATATCTATCTTTGCGCGCAGCGTCTTTGATCCATCTGGAAATTCACCATTTTTCATGCGCTCAAATAAATCAAGATTTTCCTCAACACTGCGATTGCGGTAAGGGCTTTCTTTTCCCGGCTGCGAAGGTGTTCCCCGTGTGGCTGCAATCTCTTCGGCACTCATATCACAAACATACGCTTTATTATTTTTTATTAAAACTATTGCCCACAGGTACAGCTGTTGAAAATAATCTGAAGCATGGCGCACCTCGCCATACCAGTTAAATCCCAACCACTGAATATCATGCTTAATAGATTCAACAAATTCAACATCTTCCTTCTCGGGGTTGGTATCATCAAGACGCAGGTTGCATCTGCCATTGTACTTTATAGCAATACCAAAGTTAAGGCATATTGATTTTGCATGTCCAATGTGCAAATAGCCATTAGGCTCTGGTGGGAAGCGTGTAATAACACCTGTGCAGACATTATTTTTAAGGTCTTCGTTGATAATCTCTTCAATAAAATTTGTTGCCGGTGGAATTTCCATATCAGTATCGCAATGTATAAAGATTTTACATACTGTAATGAGCAGTATATCCATTTTGTCAAGACATTATAGTGCCAGTATTGATATAAGCCATTATAGTACTATAGCATGTGCGATAGTTACTGGTAAGGTACCTGTTGCCTGTGACAATGTATTGTTGTATTGAATATTTCCTGCGTGCAACGAAGCTGCCGATAACAGATTTTACTGTCACTATGTTTCGTAGCTTCGAATGAGAATGTCATTGGATACCACTGTCATTCTGAGGGAGCGCCAGCGACTGAAGAATCTATGTTTTAACAAAACAGAGAGATTCTTCGCTGCATTTAGAATGTCATTGGATACTACTGTCATTCTGAAGGTCGCAGTCCTGAAGAATCTATTATTTCACTTTTGCAAAAAGGGCAAGATCCTTCGCTCAGAATGACAGTTTTTCACCATACGCCGTGCCTCCGTGCACAACTATTTATTATCGTGATAATAATATACCCCTCTCTGTATTCCCCCCTTTATAAAAGGTGGAAATTGTGTGGAGGAGTTTATTAGCAAAAAGTACGTTTGTGTTCTTCATAACAGTTTTTGCAGTTTAATCCTGTAGGAGTGACATAAAAAATGGGGTCAGAGCCCTGATAACCCCCCTTATTCCCCCATTTGAACGAAAGGGGGGGGAATTGTATGGAATTTTGTTGAATAATCCATGACATTGTATACACTATTTTTGCTTTATAGATTATAGTATCAATAGTTTGATGTTTTTTAAAGGGCAATTGCGCAATGATAACAGAGAACAAACAATATTACATCGGTTGCTCGGGGTGGAACTATAAGCACTGGAAGGGATTGTTTTATCCTGAAACTGTTCCACAATACAGGTGGCTACAATATTATGCATCCATCTTTACCACTGTTGAGATCAATGCCACCTTCTATCGGCAATTTAAGGATGCAACCTATACCAGCTGGTATAACAGGGTGCCCAATGAATTTTGCTATAGCCTTAAATTGTCGCGATATATTACTCATATAAAAAGGCTTTTGCATGTTGACGATGCAATACAGCGCTGTGTTACTTCAGCATCATTGTTGAGGGATAAATTGGGTGTTATTGTTATACAATTACCACCATCGCTGAAGTTTGATGAACAACTTGTTGGTGATTTTCTATTGCTTCTTCCCCATAACTATCGCTATGCTATTGAAGCACGCCACAGTTCATGGTTGTGCGATAGTTGTTTTTCATTATTACAGCAGCATAATATTGCATGGTGCATTGCAGATACTGCCTCGCGATACCCTTATCATGAGGTGGTTACAGCCAATTTTGTCTATATACGTTTGCATGGTTCAAAAAAATTATATGCATCAGAATACACCATGCGGGAGCTTGAAGAGTGGGCAAACAAGATTATTGCATGGAATAAAAATACCTATTGTTATTTTGATAATGATGTCAATGCGTATGCGGTGTTTAATGCTCTATCTCTTAAACGGTTATTGCATATAACATCTCCGCTGCCATGCTCTGAGTTTACAGTGTAACTATTTGTGATAAACAATAATGATTGCAATTTTTTTCTTCTGTGCTATTATATACCATTACACCTATAAAAGGATATGATGAATGGAGCTTATTGATCTGCATTGTCACACTACTGCAAGCGATGGCATATATAAACCCTGTGCAATTATTGATTATGCTATTGAGCATGGTGTCAAAATCCTTGCAATAACTGATCATGATACCATTGATGGACTTGATGAGGCGCTTTGTTATGCACGTCAAAAATCGTTTACATTAGTACCAGGGATCGAATTCAGCATTGAGTATCCTCATGGATCATTTCATCTTGTTGGGATGGGGATTGATCATAGCAATGAAGAGTTAAAAAGGGAACTGTCGCACCTGCAAAAGTTACGAAAAGACAGGATATACAAAATAATAAACGACTTACAGGTACATGGGATAGATATTTCTGATAAAGAGGTGGAACAGGAAGCCGTTGGCAACTCACCGGGACGACCGCATGTGGCACGTGTACTGGTAAAGAAAGGATACGCTTCAGATGTAAAAGATGTTTTTGTTAATTTCATGGTGAAAGGAAAGCCTGGTTATGTTAAAAAAGATAAGATAACATTTTATAAAGCAATACAACTTATAAAAGATAGTGGTGGCATCCCTATTGTTGCGCATCCCATTTCGTTAGGTTTTGGTTCATGGGCTGAAGGCGAAAGCCTGATAAAAG
>DAOLVF010000027.1:0-15322 GCA_035420565.1 Spirochaetota bacterium
CATCTACGGTTCGCAATTTTGCAGAGATAATAAATGATATACAGGCAACCATTGCCTGTATTGGACCTGTTACCGCCGATGAATGCCGCAAGCATGGGATACAACCTCATATCATTGCACATGAATATACCATTGATGGATTGGTAGATGCTATAGTGGGGTATTATACTATATAGCAATTGATACAAAGATTATAATGCTCTGACCCCTTTTTATACCCACTGTGCAATGGAGTAGCGCTTACGGTATGCCTCCTCATACTGCAAAAACCGCCTCATCCGTTCGCTAAAACTGTCCCCCAGCTGCAAAAAGTACTCATGATGATCTATCGGTACACCAACATCAGCACCCTCCTGTACATAGGATTGTATACTGCTGTAGCGATACTGTACAGGACTATCGCACCGGCGCTTCCGTACCGGATTGAACGCTATGTACCACAGTAACCACAACAGATAATGAAACGCATCATGGGCAAACTGTACAATGATATCCTTATAGCGCTCATTCCAGAATGGACCCGTTCTACCGGTTATTTTATTATACATCTCGGCAAACCGTGCCTTGATATACTGTACAATGCGTGCTATTGGTGCTCCATCCTCTACCGTATGGATAACCAGATGAATATGATTGTCCATGATGCAGTAGGCTATCAGCTTAAAGTCATATTTTTGTTTTGTTCTGTTCAATATGTCGACAAAGCAGGCTTTAAAGTACTCCTCCTGCATCATATCCCGCCACTCGATACAGCGGCTCATGATGTGATAGGTATGCTCGGGCAGTTGTAGGCGCAATTTCCGTGCCATGGGTATTCCTCCGTGTTGTTATAATAATTGAAGTTTCTACTCTATAAAACGCCGGAGATGAAAAAAAATGAAAAGAAATGGTGCATTTTTTTATAAATTTGTAAAAAAATATAATGGGGTCAGAGCATACTGCTATTCTGTCATTCTAAAGGAGCATCAGCGACTGAAGAATCTATATTTTTTATGCAAATAAGAGATTCTTCGCCTTCGTTTCAAAATGACATCGGTTAACACTATCATAGAGCAGCTGCCAGTAATCGAATATTTCCACCCTTTCGTTCAAAGGGGGGGATTATGGGGGGTTCACTTCGTACAGAATGACAAACTATAATTTTTCCAAAGGGAAATATGTGATACATCTTCATATTTTTTCTCATACTTTCATTTGCAAATCGACAATAGTTTTATCACTTCGTAAGGGGATATTTATGCGCTAAATACCCCCTTACCAACCCCCAAAGCGCACCTCAAACGGCGGTGTGCCTTATTTACTGTATATAGTGTGTTTTGACCTTCGTGCTGCGGACGACATCCTGTCCTTGTCCTCGCACGAGCCATATCATGCTACGGCATCCGTGCCTCCACTACTTTCTTTTAACCTCATCAAGACAATATAAAATGGGATCAGAGCCTATATGTCTGAGTACTCAGACAAAAAAATGATCACTTCTTTTTATAAAAATAATGAAATTACATAAAAATATACTTTACTAAAATTTTTATTATCCATACTTATTATTGAAAATACTTTGATTATTTATGAATATATTCAATTATAATGTAGATTAGTGCATTACTGAGAGCAGATGTAATATCATTAAATAAAATAATTAAGAATGTGAATGAAAGGAGGCACATGATGCATCCCTATTACAGACCTCGTCGGCTGCGGGAAAATGAAATAATACGTGATTTAATTGCTGAAACAAAACCTGATTATAACAAACTTATTATGCCCTATTTTGTTATAGAAGGGGCGGGTATTACACAAGCCATAGAGTCTATGCCGGGTATACAGCGGCTATCTATTGATAATCTTTTAAAACAGCTTGATTATGATGTAAAATTAGGGGTCAGAGCCATTATCCTGTTTGGAATACCGTATGATAAAGATGAAAAAGCCTCCGGTGCGTATGATGAAAATGGGATTGTCCAGAAGGCTTGCAGGGAAATTAAAAAACAGTTTCCGGAATTGCTCATTATCACCGATGTGTGTCTGTGTGAATACACAAGTCATGGGCATTGTGGTATGGTAAAAGGAAAACAGATAGATAATGACAGCACCATTGAGCTTTTAGCAAAAACTGCCGTATCGCATGCAAGGGCTGGTGCTGATATTATTGCTCCTTCGGATATGATGGATGGCAGGGTTGAAACTATTCGTCAGGAACTTGATGATAACGGTTTTATAACTATACCCATACTATCGTATGCAGCAAAATATGCTTCAGCTTTTTATGGTCCGTTCAGGGATGCAGCAGGTAGCGCACCACAATTTGGTGACAGACGAAGCTATCAAATGGACTATCGCAATGCACATGAAGCATTGAAAGAGGTTAATCTTGATATTGACGAGGGTGCTGATATCGTTATGGTTAAGCCTGCGTTATCATATTTAGATATTATTTACAGGGTTAAACAGTCTATGGAATTACCGGTGTGCGCATATAATGTCAGCGGTGAGTATTCCATGGTGAAAGCTGCCGGAACACTGGGATTTGGCGATGAGGCAAAGCTTGTGCGTGAAATTATGACAGCAATATTCAGAGCCGGCGCTGATATGGTAATTTCATATCATACATGTGATATTTTGAAAAACAGATGGTTTGATTAGGAGGATTGCATGGCATTGATTACATCAAAATCAAAAGAATTATATGCACAGGCATGTAAATACCTCCCCGGAGGTGTTAATTCACCGGTGCGTGCATTTAGATCGGTGGGAGGACATCCCCTGTACTTTAAGTTAGGGAAGGGCTCGCACATCATTGATGAAGATGGCAATGAATTTATTGATTACTGCATGTCATGGGGTCCGCTTATTTTAGGTCATGCTGACAATGATGTGGTAAAGGCAATCCAGCAAATAGCCGAAAACGGAACAAGCTTTGGTGCTCCCCACGCAGCAGAGATTGACATTGCCAGGCTTGTTGTGGATTCGTTTCCGGGTATGCAAAAGGTTCGTTTTGTTAATTCAGGCACTGAGGCAACCATGAGTGCAATACGCCTTGCACGGGGATTTACCGGTAACAGTAAAATAATAAAATTTGATGGATGTTACCACGGTCATGCTGATTTTCTTCTGGTTGCTGCCGGTTCAGGTCTTGCAACATTTGGTATGCCTGATTCGGCAGGCGTAACAAAGGGCAATGCAAAGGATACAATAGTTATTCCCTATAATGACGTGGATGCCCTTCACCAGGTACTATCGCACAATGATGATATTGCATGTTGCATTATAGAGCCTGTTTGCTGCAATTATGGATTAATTTTGCCGGAAGATGATTATTTACAAAAGGTACGGGATCTATGTACACAATATCATGTACTGCTGATCTTTGATGAGGTTATTACAGGATTTCGTCTGGCACGGGGTGGCGCTCAGGAACGCTTTGGTGTTACGGCTGATATTACAACGCTGGGCAAGATTGCAGGTGGCGGTTTGCCTGTGGGTGTGTATGGCGCTTCGCATGAGATAATGTCAAAGGTTGCACCTGATGGTCCGGTATATCAGGCAGGTACATTATCAGGCAACCCAATAGCAATGGCTGCTGGTATA
Source organism: Spirochaetota bacterium (assembly GCA_035420565.1). Lineage (GTDB taxonomy): Bacteria > Spirochaetota > UBA4802 > UBA4802 > UB4802 > UBA4802. Next base: position 3,589 of record DAOLVF010000027.1, read on the forward strand.
GCAACACTTCAAAAGCTTGTTCCGTCTACATATCAAAAACTTGAGCAGTTAGGTCAATACTTTGAGGATGCAATGCAACCTGTTGTTAAGCGCTTTGGCGGGCGTTTTCTTTTTGTCAGGTTTGCATCAATATTTGCTTTATACTTTACTAATGCCGACAACATTACCAGCGTTGATATGGTAAAGGAATGCAACATGCAGCAGTTTGCTCAATTTCACAGGGAGATGCTGGAGCGGGGGATATACCTTTCTCCATCAGGGTATGAAGTTGGGTTTTTATCGATAGCTCATACAAAAGAGGACATCGATACAACAGTAACAGCAATTGATGAATCACTTGCCGTTGTCATGAGTTAACCGTTTATCCTGAGGCAATGCTATTTTAAAATGAAGGGTTTTACGAGTCAGGCTTGAGGTGATAATACCGCCATGGAGCATGATGATACGCTGGGCAATGCAGAGGTTAAATGTTTCTACATTGGAGCGTGTTGTATAAAAAGGATCAAAAAGATAGTGCAGGTCTTCTTCGGCTATTATATCGGTTATACATTGCAGGTGAATGATCAACTCATAGGATGTCCCATAGCAATGGAGCACTATATTTTCTGCTTTTGTATGCTCAGCAACAAATTCAATAATCTGGGTAATAGCAAAGCGTAATTTGTCATAATCAATATATATGGTATAATTTTTTTCGGATTCTATATTTAATTGTAATTTTTTGTTAAACTGACTGGCAGCAGCTATAAAGGTTGACTCCTGTTCCTGCATAAATTTTGTAATACTATATGCTGCTAAATTAACTCGCTTTAAATCTCCCATTTCCTCAATCTGTTGTGTTAAATAGTTAAGGCGTTCAGCATTGTCTACAATGTATTGTAAATATTTTTTGGCTTCATTATGATCAATGCCTTCATCACATTTTCGTATAAGCAAGTTGGCATACCCGCCAATAGAAACTAAAGGGTTCCTTACTTCATGGGCGATGCTGTCTGCCAGCTGTTTAAGCGATTCAAACCTATCTAAGTAGTTTTTACGTATCTGACTGATGAGTTGCTGCTGTTGTTGGTGCAATTTATGCAAACGGGTGGTGTCGGTTATAACAAATGCAATTAAGAAAGAATTGTCATCATTAATTGCAATTGCATTGAGCGTATAGTGATGGATTCTTTTTTTTACTTTTAAACTTATGTGTTCACCAATAACTTCAGCATCAGGTTGTAGTGTATTAACCAGGTTAATTATCGTTTCATTCTCTAAAAGTAGAGTTTTGCCATCTGATTTAACAAAAATTTGTCCTTTTTCATTATTAAAAATAACATTGTGATTTTTATCAATAATAATAATAGCATCATTGACCAGATCGAAAAGATTAATAAGTTTTGACGATGAATGTAGCATAATGTTTCATTAATAATTATGAATTGTAATGAAGTCAATCATAAATTCTATCGGTCAAATCTCCATAAACCTGCAGCTTTAGCCCATTGCAATGCCTGATTAAATTCTTCCAGTGTTATGTATCTTCCCAGTGCAGGGTGTTCCCGTGCTCTGTATGCAGGGTGGTACTGAGCCATAATATTTATATAGGTATCAATTGAAAGTTTTGCAATTTCCTTAAACACCAGATCCGAGCGAGCACTATTCTCAGGGATCACCAAGTGCCTTATAAGCAAGCCGCGCTTTGCTATCCCATGTTCTATCACCAAATCGCCAGCCTGACGATGCATTTCCCTGATTGCAGCAGTTGCGTGGTGTGGATAATCAGGTGCACCGCTTAAATGTTTTGCAACTGTTTCATCCATGTATTTAAAATCGGGCATATAGATGTCTATTATGCCGTCAAGCAATTGTAATGTTTCCACCGCATCGTATCCGCCACTGTTGTATACCAGCGGAATAGTAAGACCGCGTTCAATTGCATACGGCAATGCTTCAACAATCTGTGCCGCAACATGTGTTGGGCTGACGAGGTTTATATTGTGGCATCCCTTTTGCTGTAATCTTATCATAACATCGGCTAACTGTTCGGGGCTAACCGGTTTACCGTTAGGCATCTGCGATATATCCCAGTTTTGACAAAAGATACACGAAAGGTTGCAATTGGCAAAGAAGATGGTACCGGAGCCATGACTTCCAACAAGGCATGATTCTTCACCAAAATGAGCATGGTATGTGGCAACTATCGCCATAACACCGGTACGGCATTTACCTGTTTTTATGCGCCGGTCAATTCTACATCGATGAGGACACAGCGTACAACAGGTAAGAATATTCTGTAAGGCATCAATCCTTTTTTTAAGCTCGCCGGTATGATAGAGTGTAAGATATGACGGATAATACATAACTATCCTTAGTTTGATCATTCCGTGAATACGAACCATAGATTGCTATAGAGCAAACCTTGAAATGATCTTTTAAAAAATCTTTATTTGCGTGTAATAGTGAAAGTATTTCTTCAATGTCTTTCATGGTTTTTTTATGGTCACATTCAGCATTATACTATACAATCATAATTTATATGATACTTTCAAAACAGCGATAGTACAATAAAAATGTATAATACTAATACATATCGGAAATGGCAAATATTGTCAAGAATATTGCTTTGTATTTATAAAATGCACATGAGGTATCCTTTACGGAACTCTATAGTGTTTATTTTGATCCATGGGGTTACGCATGTAATAATCATTTATTGTTTTAATAATATCATCTATTGCTGAAAGCTTGCGGATTATAGTAAAAAGCTCATGCCCAAAGGTGCAGTTTTTTGCAAAGTAAAAACAAAATCGGTGTGCCCTGCTTTTATGAAGTTTTTGCGGGAGCATTGTTTGTATGTTGGTAAGTACATCTATCCAGAGAGCAGCATGGTCGATAGTTACTGTTAATGGATTGTTATTGTAAAGAGCATTGCACAGCGCAAAAATCCATGGTTGCTGTACGGCTGCTCTGCCAATCATAATGCCGGCGCACCGTGTTTGATGCAACCGCTGCATGGCAAGCTGTGGCGTTGTAATATCACCATTGCCAATTATGGGGATTGCAGCATGCTTAACAATTTCATCAATGACATCCCACTTTGCGCTACGGCTAAAACCCCACTTTGCAGCTCGTGGATGCAGGGTAATGGCGTTAACCCCTTCATCCTGCAGCATCACAATGAACTGCTTTAAGTAGTCCATATCTATATCATGATACCCCGCACGCATTTTAACCGTTAAAAGGTTTTTTACCGCTTTACGGCAGCTTTTAACAATATCCCTTGCATGGCGCATATCTACAAGCAATTGCGCACCGCATCCAGCCTTAACGATATGGGGAGCACTGCATGCCATATTGATGTCGATGCCATCACAGCCATAATCCTGCAGGATGGAGGCGGCATTTGCCATGATAGCAGGATTGTTGCCAACTATTTGATAAAAAAAAGGTGTGTCAAACCCATGGCGTTGTACCAGTGGTTCATTGTGGGGTGCTTTTGCATTGATAGCACCGCTTGCAAGCATCTCAGAGTAGAGTACAACCTCACCGCAAAATTGCTTTATGACTTTGCGCAGTGCAGGTGTACTCACCTCTGCCATGGGAGCAAGGAAGAATGTATAGCTATGGTTGTTGATAAGCATTTAGCTATTGCAATGTGCATCCAAAACGGTCATTGGTATAGTGCGCTTTACTTGTTTTACCAAGAGCCGAAGCCGTTACACTCTTTTCATTATGGTCAACCGAATATGATGAAACAGGAAGGTCAAGTTTTGACCATTGCAGACATTGCTCTTCAGACCTTTGCTCAACAAATAAGCATGAACACATGAATTTAGAAAAAGCACCGGAAACCATTGGTCTAAAATTGTTGATATCATTCCAATTGGTTATCGTCACAATTCCAATGATGATTATTATAATAAACAGTATCATAACGAGTATTTTCATAATTTTTTTCATGGTATCACCTTTTACTAATACTATCGATTATAAGTTTTAAAAAAGTATTGATGTTAAATGTATCATCCCGGTTATCACCGGTATATACTATAACCATATCAAGAGAAGGTATAATAAAGATATACTGGCCCCAATGTCCCATGGCTATGAACATATCGTCAGGAGCATCGGGAAATGCTCGTTTCATATTTTTTTCCGGAATATCACGGTTAAGCCACCATAAAGCGCCATACGCTGGATCAGCCATATCACTTTTTGAAAGTTTGGTTGTATAGTATGCCGGGGCGATAGTTGTTGAATATGCAACCCATCCCTGGGGAAGTAAGCGTTTGCCTTCCCATATACCATCGTTTAGAAAAAGATAGCCAAACCGTGCCATATCCTGCGAAGTGGTGAAGATATATGAAGATCCGACAAATGTTCCTGCCACGTCGCGTTCCCATACAACTTTTTTCATACCAATAACGTTGAAGAGCTTTTCCCATGGATATTGCTCATATTCTCTTGCACTCATGGTATTTTTAAGCATAGCCATTAAAAGATTTGGGGTTGGACTGGCATATTCCCATTTTTCACCGGGATTTGCTTCCAGGTCCTGAGAAGCGGCATATGCAGCCATATCGGTATGTCCTATGGTAAACAGCATTGCATTTACCGTTGATTTAAGCGGTGAAGCTTCATACGTTTCATTTGAATACAATCCGGAGCTCATGCGCATAAGGTGATCAACGGTAATGTTTTTATGCTGTCCGCGATTTAACGAAGGATAAAATTTCCATGCAGGATCACTCAAGGATAATTTTCCTTCTTTTATTGCAATGCCAAAAAGGGCATTGGTAAATGATTTTGATACTGACCATGTAATGTGCACCTTGTTTCTGGTAAATTCACCGGCATACTTTTCATATACTATATAGCCATTTTTTACAATGATGACGCTATCAGTTCGTATGCCCTTGCGTTCAGATTCAGGTTGTAATCGTGAAAACGCATACAACTCCATTTTTTTTAGGTCCTGTGAGTTCATTCCCACATCTTCAGGTTTTTTAACCTTCCATTCTTTTGTTGGCCAGTAGTCCCGTTGAGTAGCTGGCTTTTTAAAATTTGATGTTCCAGTAACATTACCCTGTTGTTCATCTGCTTCTGTGATGCAGGTAAATAGTACAATTAAACAAACAACCAGAATACCTTTGATACTGTGTCTATTCAAATTGCTCATGGCACCCCCCATTAATTTTTTATTAGTACTACACTATTAGTACTACACTATTAGTACTACACTATCAGTAAAACAGTTATTTATGCAATACATAAAAAATAATATTTTTGACTGCTATTTTGCTTACAATATTCACATGCGATAATACAGACAGATATGATTTTTTACCACATTCGTGTTGACTTTTTTCATTGCCGGGTATAGTATTTATATTTTTACATTGCAATGAAAAAGGCTGATGTTTATCATAAAAAATCCAAACTATAGATGGTATGGTAAAGCATAACAATGCCTGAGTGGAATTGAAAGTGTGTGTATGAAAACAAAAAATTTAATCAACATAGAATTATTTCGAATGATACATATTAATAATGTACCACACATTCTGAAATATGGCATTACTCATAGATATTCAAAGAATAGTAATCCGGATTATGAAAATATTGGAGATATTTCTTTGATTGACACAAGAGAAAATAAAAAAATCAATGTCACTAATGGAGGCAGCACAATAATCAAAGAAATAAAGTTAGGCAATTATATACCTTTTTATTTTGGTGTAAGGATGCCTATGTTATACGTAATTCAGCATGGTGGCAACTTTGTAGAAAAACCAATACCACCGAGTGATATTGTCTATATTGTTTGTGACTTAGAAAAAATCATAAAATTGAGTCAAGAGTATTATTTTACCGATGGTCATGCAACTGATAACCTGACCACTTTTTATGATAGTAGCAAAATAAATGAAATAAAAAACATACTTGACTGGCAGGCTATCAATGCTCAATTCTGGGGAGGAGAGGAAAATTTGACAATTAAATGGGGCAAACAAGCAGAATTTTTGGTAAAAGGTGATTTGCCTGTAACCATCATCAAAAGATATATTTGCTATAATGATGAAGCTAAAAGCAGGTTGATGAGTTTTGGGATATTAGGGGAAAATATTGTAATTGATCAAAGTGCCTATTATTAATAATAGAGAGGGGGGTATGATGAAATATATTACAGGGAACATCCTTGAAAGTAAAACACAGGCTCTTGTTAATACTGTAAATATTGTTGGAGTAATGGGTAAAGGCATTGCTTTGCAATTTAAGAAAGTATTTCCTGAAAATTACAAGAAATATGCAGACGCATGCAAAAAAGGTGAAATAACTATAGGTAAATTATTCATTACTAAAGAAAATACGCTTTACGGTGAAAAACTTATTATAAATTTCCCGACTAAAAAGGATTGGAGAAAACCCTCAGAATATGAGTATATTGAAAAAGGTTTAGATGAATTAATTAAAATTATTGAAGAATATAAGATCACAAGCATTGCTTTGCCGCCTCTGGGCGCTGGCAGTGGTGGATTGGTCTGGAGTAAGGTTAAAACTATTATTGAAGAGAAGCTGAAGAATATTGATATTGAAATATTGGTATATGAACCGACAAAAGATATTAAAGAAAAGTTAAAGAAAGAAAGAATAAAGCTAACAGATGCAAGAGCCTTGATGCTCTATGTGCTCTATGATTTGATAAAACAGGGGGAATTTGTATCGGAATTTTCTGCAGAAAAAGTTTGCTATTTTTTACAGAAGTTTGGAGCAGAAAAATATTTCAAATTAAAATATCAACCAAATTTTTATGGACCGTATTCTGGGAAAGTTCGGTTTGTATTGAATTACTTAAGCGGCAGTTATATTTTAGGCTACAGTGATTTGAATAAAAGACCTTTTGAACCCTTATTACTCGTTCCGGATGGAGATGAAGAAGTCAGAAATTATATCGAGTCAAAACCTGAACTAAAAGCAATTGCCCAAAAAACCGTAAAGTTTCTTGATGGATTTTATTCTGATTTTAGTCTGGAGCTACTATCTACTGTAGATTGGATAATGAACAAAAAAAATACCAATGATATAGATGTCATTAAGCAAGAACTCAACAAATGGAGCGAAAGAAAAAGAACCAGATTCTCTGATGACAGATATATAAAAATTGCGATTAAGCATTTGAGAGATGCTGAGGTAAGGTAGTGCTTAAAAATGTTTAAATTAAAAATAAAGATTAAACTATGAATACATAGAGTTCAATTTGGAGAAGATGAGATTTACACGTTTATACAGCATATTCAGTATTAAATAATCAATTTGTTGATCCAGAATCTGAAGAAACGTGGGATAATTATGTTAAAAACGTATTCGATAAGGCAATTGAAAATACAATTGAAGCTATTGGTATTTCATAATAAACGGATATGAAAAATAAAAAATGATTATATTAGCAACGATAACAAATTAAAAAAATTATTTGATGAAAAAATTGAACAAGTAAAAAGAATTTTGATTCTTCCAAATATAGAATTTCGATTAAATAAATTGGTCGGTAAGAATAGGATAAACTTTCATGTTATTTTCTCTGATGAAATTGAAATAAAAGAAATTAAAGAAAATTTTTACAAGAAATAAATTTTGTTTATGAAAGTAATCCTCAAAATGAAGATGAGAAAAGAAAATTAACAAAGCATAATCTAATACAACTCGATGAAAAATTAAAAAGCGAGCATAAGAATTTTAAAGATGACTCAGATTTATACATTGGTTGTATGAATGCTGTTGTAGATGATACAGAGATTTTAAGTATCCTTTCTAATAAAAAGTCTTTATTTGAAAATAAATATCTCACACTTGTACCTGCTGATGAAGATTTATCTAATTTAAATTGGAATGGGCAGAATCATTTAACAAGGAAAATTTTTATTTAAAAAGCTGATATCTTATTTTCTACAAATGAAAATACCATAAATTGGGCATTAGGGCATAAAAGCGAAGGTGAAACAATAGAAGAAAAAGAAAAAAAATTCACAAAAGAATTTAAATCCTTAAAACCTTGTATTATTGGTTCTGATGCTCATGCTATAGAAAATTTATTTTCACGTTACACATGGATTAAAGCAGACCCAACATTTAAAGGATTAAGGCAAATAATCTTTGAACCAGAGGCAAGAGTTTATGTAAGAGAAGAACCTGATGCATTAAAAAAAGTTAAAGAAAACAAAACAAAATTTATTAAGCAGTTGAAAATAAATCAAATGAACGGATATAATGAAGAACAAGGAATTTGGTTTAAAGATATTGAAATTCCCTTGAATTATGGGCTGGTAGCTATTATTGGAAATAAAGGAAATGGTAAAAGTGCATTAACAGACATAATAAGTTTATGCGGGAATTAGCATAATTACCGTGATTTTCTTTCTAAAAGCAGATAGGTCTTTGAGAGATGATCTGGCATCAAATTTTAAAGCTGAATTAATATGGAAAAGTGGTGAGATAATAAAAAAACAATTAAATGAAAAAACAGATAAAGATCACAATAATAAATTTACATTTGAGATCGGATCCATTGAAAATTCTGCAATTAATAAACATGCTTCTGACACATTAGAAGGTACGTTAAATGCATTTAATGCTAGAAGATTAAAGTATATTTAAAACCCTTATAAAACGTACCTTCGTTGCTAAAATTTAGATTTCCAGTTAATATGTATGTTTTTATTGTAAATAAGAATACAGTCTCAATAAGAATTTTTGCAGTATACAGTTGTTAAAGATAAATCTTGAGCTTGCATTTTTATTAACACTGCACTATTGCTGCAAAATAACTATGGAATAACTGTAACTATCCATACATTTTACTTGACTAAATATTCATAATTATTTCATAACTGCACAATAACATTAATGAGGGATGTAATGAAGAAGATATTAATCATTTGCGTGGGTGTGGTGTGTTTAAGCTGCACGCGCTATGTTGAGCTGGGGGATGTGGAATTTACTGTTAATGTTACATTTGAAAAGAATGTTCCAGTGTTTGCATCAACATACACAATATATATCAATAATAAAAGTGTTGATACGGTGATTACCAACTATAGCGCTGTTGTATCAATACTTGATGAAGAACAAAAAGCAGTAAAACAATGTACCGTAACAGCAGAGCAAATTTTGCCAAAGCAGCAAAAACAGTTGTTTGTTCAACAAAAAGATAGCGAGGATACTATCAAGGTATTATTAGATGCTCTGGAGATTAGCGTCGATGAATTAATAAAACAGCGTGAAGCTGCTCTTGTGTTACCTGCAAGGATGGTACGGGTTGATAATGTTACCTATAAAACTGTAGATATTGTTACGTATCTTAAAGAGGTGGAAAAATGACATTTGATGATACAAAGATTTATGCTTATTTTACCATTGCGATGTTTATTGTTGCACTGTTGTTTGGATTGCCCGGGCTGTATTCAACTTTTATTACTGAGCCCGCAATTGAATCGCTTATCTACCATGATAATCCGTCGTCACAGCAATTAAAACAGGCATACATCATGCTTCGCAAACCCCACATCTTTGCTGGCTATAACCGTTATGATGAGGTTGGTGCAGGCATTGAGTATATATTAAAAGATTTTGATTTGCGAGTTGCTGAAAAAAAAGATTTTGATGTCAACGATACAATGTATCTTGAGCTTTTACTTGAGCGCAGAAAACAGGGCAGTGATTTATCAATAAAAACAATGGTGTTTTTTGTTTTGCTTTCACTACTCGGGTCGATAGCTCTTGTCATTGAGAAGACTTCAAAAAATAGGATGAAGGAAAGATAAGGATTTAACTCCCTGATAACAAACCCTGTATGATTAAATCAACCGCCTCATCCTCAGAAAGTCCACGGGCCATGAGCGTTTGCAACTGTTTATCATCAACACTGCCAATGGCAGCCTCGTGGGTAACATGTGCCTTAGGATGATATACCTCAACAACCGGAATAGCTTTAGCAGTTGCCCTATCCTGTATAATCTCTTTACAGTCAACATGCCCGCGCGCGTACGCTGCGTGTGCAGTTAAAGTATTGTACACAGTAGCCTGTGCAGTATCACGAACGGCAATGCGGGTGGTAAGTACACCGACAGCACCTTCACCGTTAAGATGTCCTGTTTCGCGGATGGTGATTGCATCATCCTGTATGCCGTTTACCTTTGCATTCATCTCTAAATGGCTATGCTCATAGCAGGTGGTTTCGTAATCAATATCAATAATGCCGGCTTTACCCCTCAACAATTCAAAGTCGGTTTTAAATGTAGCATTTTTTTCAACAGTAACTATCGCATGCGGAAGCACGGTAATAAAACCGCTGGCTGCATGGACATGCCTTTCAAGATACGAGTAGCTGGCACCTTCCTTAATGGTGATAACAGCCTCCATCTTGTGGGTTATATTTTTTGCATTGGGGAATGTACAGTGGGCAAGTATGGAAACACTGGCATGCTCTTCAATGGTAACGTCCATAATAATTTCCTGCAGTCCATCTTCAGGCAGCATGCCAAAACAAAGGTGTACCGGCTTTTGTATTATATGCCCCGCCAGCACCCTCATTGTTACCCTCACGCCGTTTTGTGTTTCAGCCGGCTCAACAACAAGCCCTTCAACAAGGTGTGAAGCAACAACCATATTGCTATTGATAACCAGATGCGCAATATCAGGGTCATTGAGTGCAGCGTCGGTTAATCCCATGGTTTTGTATAAGGTTTGTGCAACTGCTCGTCTATCATCCATTAGCGTGCTTCTCCAGAAATAGGTATATTTTTATGATCGCAGGGGATGCATTTGTTTTCAAAATATCCTGAAATTTTATCAATGCCACCTTTATCGATGATATTGCCATGGCACATCAAAAATGCATGTTCTGCTTTTTGCAAAACGGCCATACTATGGGTGATAGTTATTATGGTAGAGCCTCGTTGCTTTAAAATTGCCATTGCATCGAATATCCGCTCCAGTGCTTCAACATCAATTCCTGAGTCAGGCTCGTCCAGCAAAACAACCTCCGGCTGCATCACAAGCAGTGACGCCAGCTCTATGCGTTTGCGCTCACCACCGCTTAGTGTTTTGTCACATGCTCGCGGCAGATATTCCTGAGCTGGCAAACCAATAACATCCATTGCTTCTTCTATTGATAATCCATTATCCTTTTTTGAAGCCTGTAAATACTGATAAACGGTTAATCCTTCAAAGCGTGCCGGTTCCTGCCATGCAAGGCTTATGCCAAGGCGTGCCCGCTGGTATACCGATAGTTCATTGATTGGTTTATTTTTAAAATACAATGTGCCGCTGATGGTGCGATAATCGTTAAGCCCCATTATGACATAGGATAGCGTTGATTTACCGGCGCCATTAGGACCAACAATGGCATGGATATATCCTTCCCAGAAATCTACCGAAATGCTGTCTAATATTGGTTTATTGTTTAAGCTCAAAGATACATTTTCAAGTTTAAGAATTGCCATTGCGATAGCTCCTTAAAAATAGAATTATGCGCCAATGTCATTCCGGGCTTGCCCCGGAATCCCGATAATTTTCAGATATCCTGAATCAGGGTTCATGATGACTGCCGAAAAATATTTTCATGACATCCGGATAGCAACAAGCCAGCCATCGCAAACTCCTTACACTTCACTTCACTTCACTTCACTTCAATAAAATATACCAGCATTTACAGTAACTATCGAACAAAAGCCGTCAGGATACTATTTTT
>DAOLVF010000027.1:15422-24618 GCA_035420565.1 Spirochaetota bacterium
AATATACCAGCATTTACAGTAACTATCGAACAAAAGCCGTCAGGATACTATTTTTTATATGATACCCTTATTATTTCACAGCTTGTGTACAGTGTTATACAGTAACTATCGAACATTATACAATAATAAAAATTAGTTATTTTATAGTAAGGAGGTATATTTTTAGCGGGTCGATTATACGGCATAATGTCCCGGTACGTATTGTTCTGGTGGATGATTGTTATAGGTATCAGCAATAAATTTGTATATTCTAAACAAAAGTACTTGATTAATTTTTTAACTATAGTTTTGTAGTAACATAGTCATCACCAACCTTATGAGCAATGGTTATCCCGATGAGATTGGCTGAGCCTTCAATAGAGCATGTTCAAAGTAAGATTCCCACCGATTTAGAGCATCTGCGCAAGCTTTTTATAATGCCCGACTCGCCCGATAGATTTATGCAATTTGGCTATGAGCTTCTTGATTTGATTCATTCCTTTTTTAAGGAAAAGGGGGGCATCCACAGCGAAATTTCATTACCCCAGTTAGCCTGTTTGTTTAATGCTATCGATATCCCTAAAGAGCCAAAACTGTTGAAAGATATACTGGCAGAGGTAAAGCAAAAGGTCATTAAACATTCGGTGAAGGTTGGCAACCCTTATTATATAGGGCACATGACCAGTGCTATTCCTTATTTTATGATTTTACTTGAGATGATCATTGCAGCATTAAATCAAAACCAGGTAAAAATTGAAACAGCAAAGGCATCAACATTTGTGGAACGTGAATTTATTTCATGGATTCACCGGCTTATTTTCTGCAAATCAGCTTCATTTTATAAACGAAATATTCAAAATCACAGAATTGCGCTGGGAAATGTTACTCTTGACGGTACATTGGCCAATCTTACCGCTATGCTGGTTGCACGTAATAAAGCGTTTCCGGCAGATGAGCGTTTTCCCGGTATACGCAAAGCTGGTGTGGCTGAAACTTTTCGCTACTATGCCATTCATAAAGCTGTGTTCATTGTTTCGCAGCGCGGACATTACTCAATAGATAAAGTTGCCCGCATCACAGGGATAGGGGACAATAATGTTATAAAAATTCCTGTCGATAGTAACAATAAAATTGATATTAATGCACTAAAAAAAGTATTAAAAGAGATATCCGAATATAATAGCAGCCATCATGATACAATAAAAGTCATATCGTTGATTGGTATTGCTGGAACTACCGAAACAGGCAACATTGATGATCTTATGGCCTTACGGAAGATTGCCGATGAATACAACATATTTTTTCATGTTGATGCTGCGTGGGGAGGGTCAGTATTACTGGTAAACAAGTATCGCGATCTTTTCAGGGGTATAGAAAAAGCCGATTCGGTAACATTTGATGCTCACAAGTTGTTATATTCGCCATTGTCCATGGGATTGATATTGTTTAAAAATCCCTATGATCTTCTAAATATCATGCATACATCAGATTATATCATACGTCCCGATTCTGTTGATCAGGGGAGGTTTACTGTAGAGGGATCACGCCCATTTTCATGTTTAAAGCCATGGGTTACCTTAAAGATATTTGGAACCACAGGTTTTGAGGTGTTGTTTGATCATGCCTTTATGCTTACCAGTACGTTGAAAGATATCATCAATAAACATGAAAATTTTGAATTGCTCAACAGCCCTGAATTATTTATCACCAATTACCGATTTGTTCCTGAAGGTGTTCAAAGCAAAATTAACAGAATTTATGAACAATTGAGCAATGCCGACCAGCAAAAAGCAACACGGTTACAAAAGCGTTTAAAGAAACTCAACGATGGTATCAATGAAATGAATATTGAACTGCATAGAGCAATACGCCAGGAAGATAATAGCTTTGTTTCCCGCACCATGCTGGAGTCAACACGCTATAGAGGGCAAAAGATTGTTGTACTGCGAGCTATTACCATAAATCCGCTTACAACGCCGGCAATATTACAGGAAATTATTGACGAGCACAATAAGCTTGGGTTAACAATATATCATGATTTTAAAAACAGGTTGTTCCACATTTAATTGTATTTTCTGGATGCTTCTTTTTATTTTCCACTTTTGCTTTTGTTTGCAGGGTAATGCGTGTGAAGCTTTTGCTTTACACAATGGGGTTATTTATCTTGATAGCAATACTTCGCTTCCTGTTAATGGAACAGTGCTGGATTTTACGGCAATAAACAATAGAGCAATTTTGTATGTGGCAAGAAGTGAAAAAGAAGTTACCGCTGGTGCATATCTTCTTGATGAAAAAAAATCTATTGTATGTGTTGTAGCCAGCATCAACGAATCATCAGAGGTAAAGCGTATAGCATTTGACCCACCGGTAGTGTATATCAGCATTCATGATTCTACAAACTGCTATCTTTATCGCGCCGATGTTAACATCGGTATTGTACAGCAAAAAGAAGCTATTACCGATTTTGTGCTGCTGGACGGCGGATTGGCGGTGCTTACAAACGATAATTATCTTGAATATAATGATGGTAAGCTGCCGCTTTACTTTTTGTCAAGACCATATTTTAAAAGGGCGATAGATAGCCGCATTGTGCTGGTTGCCGATACTGATGCAACCGAGGTAATTGATGTTGTTGCCCAAAAGCCTGTATACAGGTATGCCAGCAATGTGCAGTATGTCAGCAGTGAAGACCATACTGTTGAGATAGCACTCTACGATATGCCATCAGAAGAAAAGGCTGGCAGAGTGTTTTATAAAATAATGTGCGATGGCGTGGACTATACCAGGACTGAGCCCGGATTATCTATTAACAGCACAGCAATTGATTTAAATTTGACTGCATGTCAGTACCATGAAATAATTATTGAACGCTGGCGTCTTGATGAAACTGAGAATAAATACATACGTGACAATAACATACGCCAGCCGAAACCTCTTACAGTATATGTGTATCCCGGCAGGGTTATTGTATTTACAATGATATTCAATGGTACAGAATATCAGGTTCATTCTCATTTTAAAGTAGAGTCACAAAAGTAGAAAGCAATAAAAAAAGCAGGCTTTTATAGCCTGCTTTTTTTATTGTGGAAGAATTGCTAAAAATTAATGCTATTTAAATTCATTTATCTTTTCACTTTTCTTTTCATCCTGAGATACTATCTCACGTAAATGCTTGTACTGGGGCGACTCAATACCGTATTGTAATTCGGCAGCTTTGAGCATATATATATTCTTCTTTTGCTTATATTGCAACTGCTCCTGCTCTGTACCCTGTTTGTATTTTACCAGAACACTTTCCATGTATCCATAACAGCTTGCAAGATACTTATATGCCCATACATCGTTTTTAGTTTGGTCGTTAATAGCAATGTAGCGCTCCAGGATAGGGATACATGGTTTTAAATTGTAAAGATCATATTGCGTGGATACATATGCCTTATATAATCCAATCTGGAAATTAACAAATTTTGGGTCTTTCCTTACTTCCTCAAAGGTTATTTCATCCATATGGTTGATAGCGCGTGTAAAGTAGGTTATTGCTTTGCTCTTTGCTTCAAACTTCATCATTGATATCTGACGCTTTTCCTGTTCGCGCCTGTCTATTTCCTGCCAGTACCACTGCTCATTGAGGTTTTTATTCTTTTGATTTGTTTCTACTAATTTATTAACCTCATTTTCCATGTCTTCAAGTATATCTATACCCGTTGAATATTCATCTATTGCAAGTTTAAGAAGATTATCAGAATATTCCTTGCTGAGTTTTTCAAGCTCTTCTATCGCTTTTATATAGGGTTTAAAATCTTTGATGCGCCAGCCGGTAACTTCTTCTTTTATGCCTTCTTTTTGTGGTTCTTTTGGTGCAGCTTGTTGTTGTGCAATGACGATACCTGAAACCGCTGCAAGAACAAAGACAGTGATGGTGACAGTAAATAAAAATCGTATTGATTTCATAGTGGATACCCTCTTATGATAAGATGCACGTTATGCTTACATTATGCTATTACACTTTTTTATCGGTTATGGTATATCAAAAATTTAAATATTTTTCAATAAAAAAAGGAATAGACATTTGCTATAGATCATTATATATTTGGTTCAGTATATTTGATAATAACATTGTGTAATTATAGTGCAGTTGCTGATGGCCGCGTATAGCCATTGGTGGTTTAACAGGATCACCAAACGCGGGTTGAAGCTGTAGCGTTATTGTCATTCTGAGGCAAAGCCGATAGCCATTCTGAGTGATAGCGAAGAATCTCCTTTATGAATGAATATATAATGAATAGATTCTTCGGTCGCTAACGCTTCCTCGGAATAACACAATATTCAATTTCAGGGGGGAATAATAAATATGAAAAAGCACATTGCAGCAAGTATTACTGTTTGTATGTTGATAGCTCCTGTTGCTTTTTCTCATGCACAAATGAAAAGTTCATTTAAAGCCAGTGTTGAGGCTCAGAAGCAGAGGGATGCGAAAAGTATTGCTGAGGTAAAACAGCAATTAGCCATAATTAAAAAAGATATAAAAGAGCGAAATCTTAAATTTAAAGTTGATATGACTGAAGCATTAAAGCGGCAGATAGATGAAATTACCGGAGCTATTCCACCTGAAGATCTTGAAAAAGAAGCTGAAATTCAGACTAATAGTGGATTACAGCTTTTCCTGGAATTTTTGCAACGTTTGTCTGAATCAAAGGCTAAGAAGCAAAAAGAGGCAACACTTCCACCTAAAAAAGAACCAGTAAAACCTGAAGAAGCAAAAAAAGAAGAGCCAAAAGCAGTTGAACCTGAAAAGCCGCGGGAAACACTCCCCGAGTCATTTATGCTTGCCGATCCATCAAAGCCAGCGCTCGACTGGTTTGCATTGGGGATGATGACACCAATAAAGGATCAGGGGCTTTGCGGCAGTTGCTGGTCATTTACCGCGATGGGTGTTGTGGAGGGGTGCTACAAGATAAAAGCAAAAGATGAAATTGATTTATCCGAGCAGTATTGCATTGATTGTGCTCGTGATAAATATGGCAGAGATGCCGGCAGTTGTAATGGCGGCTGGTATGGCAATGTTTTTGATTTTTTGATGAATAATTACCCTGTTGAAGAAAAGGTTGCTCCATACAGGGGGTATGAATATGGATGTACACCTAAAAAACAGTTTCCCATAAAAATGGTTGCATGGGGGTATGTGCGTGCGGATGCAGGTATTCCAACAGTAGAGCAGATGAAGAAGGCATTATGTACCTATGGGCCAATAGCAGCCACCGTTAAGGTTACTCCGGCATTTCAGGCATATGTTGGCGGTATATTTGATGAATTTACTCCGGTAAGCAGCGATAAAGATGTTAACCATGGCATTATCATAGTTGGATGGGATGATAGTAAACATGCATATCGCATTAAAAATTCATGGGGACAGCGCTGGGGTGAAAAGGGTTATATGTGGATTCAATATGGGTGTAATAATGTTGGTTATGGTGCAGCCTGGGTTGTACTGGATAAAGAATAATTTTATTTTTGGGGGACACTGCAATGGTTGTTAATATAAAGAAATCAGGATTACTATATGTTATTGTATTGATAATGGTTGCTGGTTGTACAAAAGATATGAAGGAACCATGCACAACGATAAATGCTGTACATTACAAAGGTGAGGAGATAGTTATTAACAATGGCGGCTGTATTTCATTTGAGCTGGAATCCCAGCTTAGCACCGGTCACCGATGGTTTTTTAAAATTGAGCAAAATGCTGTTGTGCTTGTCAATAGTGATTATAAGGTAGAAACAATGCAACAGCAAGTTGTTGGCGGTATAGATAAGGAGCTTTTTACCTTTAAGGCGGTTAAGCCGGGTACTGCTACGATAGTATTTGAGTACATAAGGGCATTTGATAAAAATAAAAAACCGGTCAAGAGCAAAGAATATAAGGTTACCATAGTTGAGTAATAGTATTGTTTGTTATTCTGAGGTGTAGCCAAAGAATCCAGACGTTGAAGAAAATAATAGGATCTTCAGCCACTGGCGCTCCTTCAGAATGACAGTATGTCATCACAGCAATAAACAGCCAGACAGTGGTGCAGAGTGTCTTTGGATGCTGGCGCATTATCGTAAAGAAATTTTTTAATATTTTTTCTTGTTAGTTTTTGTATTTTGTATACCATGCTTTTGAAAATTAAATAATACGATATCATAATAGATTATATACTGATTAAAAGCTGTCCGTTGTTATACTTATAAACTTTATACTATGACAATGTGGGTTAATGCAAAAATAATATGGTAAATCAAAGGTAACATTATAAAAAAATATTAATACTAATATTCTAATAAATTATATAAGGGGGTAAGTATGAAAAAACATACTATTGTAACAATGATAGCGTTATCTATTGTTCTCATGTTATTAGCCTGTGTTGGAACATCTGAAATAACAGAAAAACCAGCAGCTCCAGCATTTAAATACTATGGACTCGATGGATTATACCTGACAACCGATGAAAAGCAGATGAACGGAGTTGCAAAAGATCATGCAAAACTTAGAGTTGGGGAGTTTGTTGTTGTATATGCCCGAGGCATGAGCACTGTAGATACAGGTGCTCAATGGTTTAAGCTGCCATCAAGTGTTGCTGTTACATGGAAAGCTGATAGTGAATTGCAGGTTGCACCTGCATCAGGACATACAGTTACTGTGAGGGTGGTAAAACCTATTGCTGTTACCTCTTATGTTACAGCGGTAGCAACAGCAAAAAATGGGAAAAAGATAGAGGCACTTTTTACAGTAGAAGGGAAAAAGTAGAATATACAAATCATGGAAAACATTCCCCTCGTCTCAGTGGAAAAACAGGTAATAAAATCCATGTATGAGCTTAAAGAACATTCCATTGTATCACTGGCGTGAAAATAAGTGATAAACTTATGTATGCAGCTTAAAGAACATTCTATCATATCGCTGTCGGGAAAATAAGTAATTAACCTTTTTATACAGCGTTAAAAAAATGGCATCGTATTACTGTCGGGAAAACAGGTAATAAACCTATGTATTCAGCTTTAAAATAATTCATCGTATCACTGGTGAGAAAATAAGTAAAAAACCTTTTTACTCAGCTTTAAAAACAATTACCCGTCGCACCGGCGACGGGTAAAGTATACACTTTTTACTCAGCTTTTATCTCAATCTTTTTAGGTTTTGCTTCTTCACGCTTTGGTAATGTAACGGTAAGTACTCCATTCTCAAGTGAAGCACTTATTCCTTCAGGATTTATGGCATTAGATACAACAAACTTTCTGTAATAGTTGAATAGAGTATATTCACGATACGTCATGTTTTCATTGCTGGTGTACTGCTCATCAACTTTTCCGGTTATTTCAAGCTCGTTGTTGTTAAAGGTAATATTTACATTATCCTTTGTAACCCCGGGCATGTCGGCTTTCAATACATATTCATTATCGGTTTCATAGATATCAACCGGTGGTGTTATCACATAATCATGCTTTTTTACATTCTGTTCGGGCTTTTGTGCTAATTGAGTTGCCATACTGTTCACCTCCTTTATTACTTAATCATTATTTTACGGGGTTTTACCGCTTCGTGCTTGGACAGCTTGATTGTCAATATGCCATTGTTCAATGACGCATCTACCTTGTTAGGGTCAACCTGATAGGGCAGTTGTATGGACTTACGGAAAGTGCCAAACTCTCGCTCTTTGCGTAGATATGGCTGGTTGGCATAATCTTCCTTACAGGTCATTTCAATGGTAAGTGTATTATCTATTAGTTGAACATCTACATCCTCAGCCTTTACTCCCGGAGCTATCGCCCTGACAAGTATTTCATCGTCCTTTTCATAGATATTTACATAAGGAAAGTCCACACGCTGCCGTGAAAATGCAGCTTCATCAAAGAAGCGGTCAACCAGATTCCTTAATGCAAATACATCATCAAAAAGATCGTATGTTCCAAACATAGCCTGCCTCCTTATTTAACATTAATGGTTATTCGTTTTGGTTGCGAAACTTCCTTCTTTTCAAAGTCAATGGTTAATACACCGTTTTTAAATTTGGCTTTTGCGCTGTCAGCTTTTACCTCGCCAGGAAGAGTAATGCAGCGTTTGAATGAACCATATCGACTTTCAGAAAGAACATAACGCTTATTCTCTTCCTTACGCTCCTCTTTCTTCTCCCCGCTGATGGTAAGGATATTGTCTTCCAATGCAACGTTGATATCCTTTTCATCAATTCCCGGAATTTCTGCGCGCACATGGATAGACTTTTCATCTTCTTTAACATCTACCGTGGGTATCCATGCAGAATCAAAAAGATTAGCGGGTTCTAATGAAAAGAAGTTTTCAAAGGTTTTTTTGACATCACGCTCAAATTCTTCAAATGGATTGAGAGCGGTGTTATCTCGTTTTGTTAAACCCCATTTCATAGCACACCTCCTATGAACTTCAGGATTTGTTGTTAGCACTCTATATGAGTGAGTGCTAATTTCTGTATATAAATTAATACTGATTTGGAAAATCGTCAAGTGGGGTGTAAAAAAATATTTTCACTAAACGATAAAATATTGCCAGAAATCTATTACATTTTTCACCAATTTGCGTTAAAACACAGAGAATCATACCAGAGGTGGCATGATGACATAGTATAATAATCACTGAGGTATTGAACTAACACATTGAAAAAGATACTATTACAGCAGAACGGGTGCATATGTTATTACACCATGTATCTATACTAATGAATATTTATTCTACAAATAGTTGATGGTTAACTAATTTTTTTGTTGAAAAATTCTTATATATAGTATTGTCTTTATAAAGGATTTTCCTGGTATGAAAAATACCTGCATGTCACCATATAAAATAGTATAAGGAGGTTTGCACAATGCTGTTACCGTTATTTGACAAAGATTGTGAACATGCTGGATGGCTTGACCCCGGTAAATATATTTATGATGCAGATATGAATTTTATTGCATTTATTATTAATAGCAATGCATGGTCGGTTGAAACTGGCAATTGGCTGGGACCGGTGCAGGGGCTTTTATGCTACGATACAAACGGAAAACTCATGTTCTGGAATCCAAAAGAAAAAATAACTGGAACGGTTAACGCTCCCCGTCCAAGCCGACAGATTCTTGCCACCAAACCACAAACGCCAGCCAAACCGGCTGAACCTGCAAAACCGGCACCGCCAAAGTGTAATGCTAATGTATGGTCTGA
>DAOLVF010000028.1:0-24452 GCA_035420565.1 Spirochaetota bacterium
ACATTCTTTCTTTAAGAGCTTTATTATTCTTTTGCTATGTGACACTCATTACATAGAGTAGGACCTTGTTTTGTCTTTGCATGACAGTTAATACATAGATTATGCAATGTATCCTCACCACTTGCTCCCTTATGGCACACCGCACATTGTTTAATCCTATCATCATTGCCCTGTTTATGATGGCAAATGACACATTTTACCCCTGCATCTTCATGTTTTTTATGAGCCAGCTTTACAGGGTCCATGGCATTCATTGTAGCATTAATTCCAGCCTGCCTGTCAGTATCAGTAATAAACTTGTTAACATCCGTAACTGTTACGACATCAGTTGGACTGGGATTAATGCTGGTGGTACCTTGCGAACATCCTGCTAAAAAAATAACCGCAACAGCACCTGCTAAACACAGTTTGCTTTTACTCACATTTTACCTCCTTAAACTATTGTAATATCTTCATTAAATTTTATAATAAATGAATAATAAATCCTGCAATAATATATTAATCTAAAATAGTATATTATTGCACACCTTACGTAAACCATAAACAACACATCATCCTTAACCAGAATGACCTATTTACAATATGTGCAACCTTTGTTTATCATCAATGAATGTTTCCATATGTGTCAATCTAAATTTTTTCACATTATAAACAATTAATGCAAATAATTTAATATATGCAAATATTCAATGTGTGCCCCAACTACCAGTCATGACAACCATACAACATTAATTGAAACTGTATACTATTATTGTGCAAACATCCAATGCTTTCAGTCTAAAAAAATAACGAACAGTTTCAGCAGTAAAGTTACCCATACTACATTGCACATCAACTAACTACATAGCAAAGTAACCTATCCATTATTGCAATGATGCTGTAATATAATAGAATGGATGTAATGTCAACTATTATTTAAAATATTATAAAATTCTTAAATATCTGTATTGCCACCCTCAATGTAAAAAAGCAAAGCCTTTTTTTATTGCAAAAAAGTGTGCCCATTCCCTATAAACAGGTAACATGTGCTACAATTTTAACTATGGTACACTATAAAATACAGGTCAACGGGATTGTTCAGGGTGTGGGATTCAGGCCCTTTGTGTATGCTCTTGCTACCGGTAATAACTGCAAAGGTAGTGTTATAAACAATACCGAAGGCGTTACCATTCACCTTGAAGGTGATGACCAGTCAATACAGCAATGTATTGATGCCATAAAAAATTCACCTCCTCCCCTTGCCAAAATTATTGATATACGTATAACAAAGCTTCCATTAAACGGCTATACTGCCTTTACCATAGAAGAAAGCCAGATAACAACTTGTAAAGATACCTTTATCCCGCCTGATGTTGCCATCTGTAATGAATGCCATGATGAATTTTTTGATAGTACCAACAGGCGCTATCATTATCCGTTTACAACATGCACCCATTGCGGACCGCGCTTCAGCATTATTGATGACATCCCCTATGACAGGGCAAACACATCCATGCGCTCCTTCCCCATGTGCAGTAACTGTCTTGCAGAATACCGCAATCCGTTAAACCGCCGCTTTCATACGCAGCCCAATGCCTGCAGTGTTTGTGGGCCTGAGTACAGGCTATGCGATAGTTCCGGTAAAACCATCCTGACACAATTTGACGCCATTATGGAACAGGTAAAGGCATTGCTCAAAGACCACATCGTTGCCATAAAAAGTGTTGGCGGCTATCATTTAGCATGTGATGCCCGCAGTGACCGATGTGTAACGCTGTTGCGAGAACGTAAAAACCGACCATTCAAACCCTTTGCCATCATGGTTTCCTCCATAGAATTTTTAGAAACATTTTGCTCTGTCACCGCCCGGGAAAAGGAACTTTTGCAAAGCAGGGAACGCCCCATAGTGCTGGTTAAACTTAACAAAACCATCTTCAGCACTCATGTTGCACCAGATTTAACCTATATTGGCGTTATGCTCCCGTATACTCCTTTCCACTATATGCTTTTTGACAATAATAGAGAAAACATCTATATCATGACAAGTGCAAACATTGCAGATGAACCTATTATCTATAAAGATAATGATGCGTTTGAGCGTCTCCATACTATTGTGGATTATTTTGTAACCTACAACCGTGAAATAATAGCTCACACCGATGACTCGGTTATGTATGTGGTTGACGAGCATCCCTTCTTTGTCCGTCGCTCTCGCGGCTATGTTCCCGCGCCTCTCTTCATAAAAAAAACTCCGCTGCATATACTTGCAACCGGTGGAGATCTAAAAAACAGTTTTGCACTGGCGCGGAATAATTTTGTTATTGTGAGCCAGTACCTTGGTGATCTGTCCACTCCATGGGGCAATGACCTTTACCGAAAAACTATCGCCCACTTTAGTAAAATCTTTGACTTCAAACCTGCACTGGTAGTCAGCGATATGCACCCCGGCTATTTTACCACATTATTTGCCCATGAACTGGAGGAGCATGGAGTACAAACCATTGCCACACAGCATCATCATGCACATATAGCCTCGGTATGCCAGGAGCATGGGATATCCCAGCCCGTCATTGGTATCGCGTACGATGGCACAGGCTATGGCACCGACCATACCCTGTGGGGGAGCGAGTTTTTAATTGCTGATACTACAACCTTTACTCGCGCTGCGCACTTTGATTACTTTAAACTGCCTGGCGGAGAGCATGCCATCAACAATCCATGGAAGATTGGGCTATCACTATTGCAATGTACTGGAATAGACAGTAACAATTTTTTTACCAATGAAAAAGAAAAATTCCTTGTTGAAGAGATTATACAAAAAAATATCAATTGCCCTCTTACCTGCAGCATTGGCAGGCTTTTTGATGGTGTAGCAGCACTGTTGGGATTAGCACACCATATCAGTACGGAAGCTGAGGCGGCAATGCTTCTGGAAGAAGAGGCGTTAAAAGCATATTCTGATACCTGTGTATTGTCCATACCAATAAGCAATTCCATGCCCTATGGCATAAACACAACATGGCTTGTTCAGGAGATTGTCAGCATGATGGATAAGGGAATAGCGCCGGCAACTATCGCCATGCGCTTTCACCGGGCAATTGCCGATGTTACCGTGCGGGTAGCTCTCATGTTGCGAGAACAATTCAAAATACATAGCGTTGCACTTTCCGGCGGCGTTTTCCATAATCGTATTTTATTGCACTGTATTGTTGAGGGACTGCGTAAAAATAGGTTTGACGTATACACACCATTACAATTACCGTGCAACGATGGCGGCATTGCATTAGGACAGATAGCTATTGGCAGGGATACCTATAATGGACATTAAAAAAGAAGCGGTGCTCTTATCACAATACACATTGCAAACACCCGTTGCAATTATGGAGGTGTGCGGCACCCATACCACTGAATTTTTTAGAACCGGCGTAAAGGATATATTTCCGCAGGGATTGCGCCTTATTGATGGGCCGGGATGCCCTGTTTGTGTTACATCCAATGACTATCTCGATACAGCCATTGCTATTGGCTGGCAGTACGATTGCATCATTGCTACCTTTGGGGATATGATGAAGGTACCCTCATCGTACAGCTCACTGTCAAAAGAAAAATCAAAAGGGCTGACGGTAGAAGTTGTGTATTCACCAATGGATGCGGTGCAGTTAGCTGCCGATAATCCTGATAAAAAAATTGTTTTTTTAAGTATAGGCTTTGAAACAACAGCGCCAGCCGAGGCAGTTTGTGTACTTGAAGCAAAAAAACGCAATATTAAAAACTTTTTCATTTTACCCGGTAACAAGCTTACCGTGCCGGCAGTTAAGGTGTTGCTCGACTCTGGCGAGGTAAATATTGATGGATTTATATTGCCCGGGCATGTCAGCGCTATCATTGGCAAAAAAGCATGGAATTTCATAGCAACGGACTATGGCAAACCAGCGGTTGTTGTAGGTTTTGAAGATCATGATCTAATCCGCGGAACACTGCTATTGCTCAATTTAATTACGCACGCCAACCCAAACGTGGTGAACGAATATACCCGTGTTGTTCGTGACGATGGCAATCCAAAAGCACTGGAAATACTCTACAGCGTATTTAAAAAAGGTGATGCCATCTGGCGCGGTATTGGTACTATCCCTGAAAGTGGATTGCTGCTCAACGATGACCATGCATACTTTGACGCATTACAGCAGTTTACCCCCGAGGTCCCGCCACCAAAAGAGCATCCGGGATGCCGCTGCGGCGAACTTTTGCGCGGTGTGATTATACCAACCGATTGTCCTTTATTTGGCAAAGCGTGTAATCCCGAGCATGCCATTGGCCCGTGCATGGTATCATCCGAGGGACCATGCTCAGCATACTATAAATATGGGAGAAAGTAAATGGATATCATTGTTCCCGGCCATGGTAGTGGCGGCAAGATGATGAATGATCTCATCAACAACACAATCAAATCTATCCTTGGAAGTGACACCATCCAGTTAGATGACTCTGCCATCCTTACCGTACCGGTTCATTCCATAGCCTTCACCACTGATAGCTACACTATAACACCCATCGAATTTTCCGGAGGAACTATCGGCAGCCTTGCTGTTAACGGTACCGTCAACGATTTAGCCGTTATGGGAGCAGTACCACGGTTTATCTCATGTGCACTCATTCTGGAAGAAGGATTGCCAATAGAAACATTACAACGAATACTTATATCAATGAAGGAAGCGGCGCTCAAGGCAGGCGTGGCGATAGTTACCGGAGATACAAAGATTGTTCCCAGAGGTAAAGGCGACCGTATCTATATAAACACTGCCGGCATAGGCACCGTGGAGAGCTCTGTCCAAAGGCGACCTATTGTACCCGGCGATAGTATTATTGTTAATGGAACTATCGGCGACCATGGCACTGCTATTATGGCTTTGCGAAACAATCTAAGCTTTTCAAAGGGGCTATCGTCCGATTGTGCAGCTTTAAATCATCTGATTCAGGATATCATCAAACATTTTCCTGACGCCATTAAATTTATGCGCGATGCAACACGCGGTGGCGTAGCATCAATACTCAACGAAATTACGAAAGGAGCATCATTTGGTGCTAAACTATACGAAGAAGCACTCCCCATACGTGATGAGGTAAAGGGCGTGAGTGAGATACTGGGCATAGACCCTTTGTACAGCGCCAATGAAGGCAAGGTTGTTATTGTTGCCGATAGTATATATGCCAATGATATTATTGCAATCATGAAAAAACACCCGGAGGGAAAAGATGCTGCTGTTATAGGCACCATAACCTCTGAATTTCCGGAAAAAGCATATATGCAAACAACAATTGGAGGCAACAGGATTTTACCGGTATTAATAGAGGAACAGCTTCCACGAATATGTTAACCTGAAAGGAGGATACCATGTGTCTGGCAATACCAATGACAGTTAAACGAATAGAAGGAACAAAAGCCGTTGTTGAATCAATGGGAGTAGAAAAAATTGTTGATATAGCGCTATCACCTGATATAAAAATTAATGATAAGGTAATTGTACATGCGGGATTTGTTATTGAGGTCCTTGATCCAGAGGCAGCCCGCGAGATAGAAGCAACATGGGAGGAGTATACAACACTGATGGAAAACAAACAGTAAATTCACGTTTTTATTATGCGCACAATTACAACTCATGACATTTATACAGAAGTATCAAAGCTTATTGTTGAAGCAAATTTTTACCTGCCCGGGCATGTACAAAAGGCACTCCATGCCATGTACAACCGTGAAACCAAACCGCTTGCACGGGAAACACTTTCCATCCTTTTAAAGAATGCAACCATTGCACAACAAAACCATATACCACTGTGTCAGGACTGCGGTTCGGTGATAGTATTTATTGACATGGGGGATGAGGTGCATATACAGGGAAACCTTTATGAATGTATCAACCGTGCCGTTGCCGATACCTACCGTGCACACTATCTGCGCCCATCAATGGTTCAGGATCCACTGTTTGCAAGGACAAACACCGGCAACAATACCCCGGCATGGATACATGTGGCAATAGTTGAAGGAAGCTCAATTACCATAACCGTGTATATTAAAGGCGGTGGTTCCGAGAACATGACCTCACTCACAATGTTTACTCCAACAACTGATGTACATACAATTATTGAATATGTGGTCAGCACGGTAAAGCAAGCAGGGCCAAATCCCTGCCCGCCACTATTTCTGGGAATAGGCATAGGAGGCACTGCTGATGTGGCAATGCTCAATGCTAAAAAGGCAGTATTACGCAATAAACCGCACCCAATGCAAAAATACAAACAGCTTGAAGAAGAAATATTACAGCGATGTAATGAAACGCAGGTGGGACCATTAGGCTTTGGAGGTAATAACACTGTGGCTGCGGTACACATTAAAGAAGCACCAACCCATATTGCAACATTGCCTGTTGCATTAAATTTAAACTGCCATTCGTTGCGTTACGGGACGGCAGTACTATGAAATCTATTCCATTGACCATTCCATTATCCACCGATGATATCGGTGCATTAAAAGCAGGGATGCTCATCACACTCAACGGGATTCTATACACAGCACGCGACAGCGCCCATAAAATAATTGCAGAAATGGTACAAAACAATGAACCATTGCCCATTAATTTTAATAATGCTGGTATCTTCTATGCAGGACCATGCCCCACACCAAGAGGGTTGCCAGTTGGCGCTATTGGACCCACAACATCATACCGTATGGATGCCTATACTGAGATGATGCTTTCGTTAGGGGTAAAGGTATTCATTGGCAAGGGTTACCGCAATAACAATATAAAAAAACTTCTGGTACAATACAAAGCTATTTACTGCTCAAGCTTTGGCGGAGCTGCTGCCTATCTTAACCAGTGCGTTATCAGCTCAAAACCTGTTGCATTTGAATGGTTAGGGCCCGAAGCTATAGTTGAACTTACAGTAAATAATTTCCCGGCTGTTATTATCAATGATATATATGGTGGTGACCTTTATGCTAACCTTTCAGAACCATGATGAATTTTTGCATTTTTGTGAAAGGATTAAACAAACATTGCAACAAAGACCTCCCCGTCAGATTCATATTGAAAAAAAAAGTTTGAAGGGTTCAGCGGTACTCATTCCTCTGCTCTATAAGGATAATGAACCATACCTGCTTATTACCCGACGAACAAATAAGGTTGCCACTCATAAAGGCGAAGTGTCGTTACCCGGGGGAGGTATTGACCCTGTTGATATAACACCGCTTGACACTGCATTGCGTGAAACACATGAAGAGATAGGTATAAAGCCTGAAGATATAACGGTGCTGGGCGAATTTGACCACTTTATCTCCATTTATGGATTTCATGTATACACGTTTGCTGGAATAATTCCTTATCCCTACACACTTACCATCAGTCATGATGAGATAGAATCCTATACCGAGGTACCGTTATCCCTTTTTGTAGAAGAAAAATATGACAATGTTGACTATTATACCTATGAGGGCATTCCCTATGCCATTTATTATTATCAGTACAATGGTTATACAATCTGGGGATTAACAGCACGTATTTTAACAGACTTTTCACGTAAAGTTATTAAACAAATTATATAAATATCTTTACAATTTTTTACCATCATACTACTATTGAAAATTGAAAATGAAAAAACATCATAGCCACATCTTTCATAGGGTAAGCAACTAAAATGAAGCTACTTTACTACTATTTTTTTGTGCTTACAATGGTTGCATACAGTATAGTTTTTGGTGTGCTGTATTAATGAATGTTTATAAAAAATTGTCAGGATTGTAACAATGAAAAAGATTTTTGTACCTATACTGTGTATCATTATCATGGCTATTGCAACAGGGTGTTTGCATCAGCAACTTTCTGAAGATGAATTTTCCATAATCTGGCAGGAATATTTAAAACGGGAATTTGTTGAAAGCTTTGATGAAGAACAATCAACCATGCAACGAAGAGATATTTTAAACTCTGTATTGAAGGATTTTTCAATCAATGAGCAGTCATTTTACAGTTACTGTCGCACAAAACACCCGGACAAATTCAGGCTTTTTGATATCAAACCATAAATAAGTAAAGTGAGGAATATATGATACAGTGGTTAAAAAAAAGGTCATTTCATATAATTGTCATTTCATTTTTAGCAGGAATATTCATTGGTGTGAATATCGCATTCAATGTATCAGCACAGGAGCCCTCATTTAAATATTTAGATTTTTTTCATCAGGTATATCAGCTTATCCGTGATGAATATGTTGAGCAAGCTGACTCTAAAAATCTTTTTTATGGAGCTATCCGGGGGATGATTGCTTCGTTAAATGATCCTTTTTCACGATTTTTAGACGAGCAGGATTTCAGTCAGTTGAAAGAGGAAACAAGTGGTGAGTTCATTGGTGTGGGGATTGAAATATCTGCTAAAAACGGCGATATTGTTGTCGTTTCACCAATTGAAGGGACCCCGGCAATGAAGGCAGGAATTCAACCAGGAGATATTATTTACAAGGTTGATAACAAGCCAATTAAAGATAAAAATATTAATGATATAATATCAATAATACGGGGTAAACCTCATACAAAAGTTATACTGTCAATTATCCGTGAAGGTATTGATGATCCTATTGATATTGAGCTGGAACGTCTTCCCATTAAGTTACAGTCAGTTAATTACGCAATTATTGATAATACTAATATTGGGTATCTCAGGATAAAGGTCTTTAGCGAGGATACCG
This sequence comes from Spirochaetota bacterium, assembly GCA_035420565.1. Taxonomy (GTDB): domain Bacteria; phylum Spirochaetota; class UBA4802; order UBA4802; family UB4802; genus UBA4802. The sequence goes on from DAOLVF010000028.1 coordinate 8,717, forward strand.
CATCCGAAGTTAAGAAAGCATTTCAATATTTCCAGAAGAACAACATACCAAAATGTATTGTTGATTTGCGATGGAATCCGGGAGGACTTCTGGATCAGGCTGTTGCAATAAGCGATATGTTTTTGCCAAAGGATGCTCTCATAGTATCAACAAAAGGGCGTAGTGGCAAGGAAACATTGCAGGAATACCGTTCCACAACAATACCTCTGTATACTGGCAAATGTATTATACTGGTCAATAAAGGAAGTGCTTCAGCTTCTGAAATTGTTTCAGGTGCTTTAAAGGACAATGGGCGGGCAAAGCTATTGGGCGAAAAAACATTTGGGAAAGGCTCTGTTCAGAAATTCTTTAATTTAGACGAAGACACCGGTATAACACTTACTATCGCAAAGTACTACACGCCGTCAGGTGTTTCCATACACGGCATAGGAATACAGCCCGATTACACCGTTACCATGGCAACTATCTCCAGAGAAGAGCAGAAGCAGATAAATATTTTACTGAAAGAAAAGATTTTACAAAATTTTATTGATAAACATTCAAAATATGATGAAGCAACCAGAAAAGAATTTAAAGATGTTCTGCAAAAAAACAATATAAAGCTGTCTGATGATACAGCAAACTTTATATTAAAATCAGAAATCTACCGGTTTGCAAAAAAGCCGCTGTATGATCTTGAATTTGATAATCAATTATCTGAGGCTATGAAAATTATTAATGTTCAATAAAGTACTTGGAATTGGGCTTGAAAGTTCATGCGATGAGACGGCTGTTGCGATAGTTGCTGATGGAAGGAAGATTGTATCCCATGCTATTTTCAGCCAGATAAAACTTCATCAAGAATATTTTGGTGTTGTGCCTGAGATTGCCTCACGTGCTCATCTTGAGGTAATCAACGATTGTATTGACCATTGCATGAAACAGGCAAACCTATCATTCCATGCTATTGATTATGTGGCTGCAACCTGCCGACCTGGACTGGTTGGTTCTTTGCTTATTGCACTCCAATCTGCGAAGGCTATAAGCTATGCACTTTCCATCCCACTGATTGGGGTTCATCATCTCGAAGCTCACCTGTATGCACCATTCCTTGAAGGATATGGCATTGAGTTCCCATTTATAGGGTTGCTGGTTTCAGGAGGGAATACAGCATTGTATCTGGTACATGACTTTGGCAAATTTGAGCTTTTAGGCAATACCACCGATGATGCGGTAGGTGAAGCATTCGATAAGGTTGCAAAATTTTTATTACTGGGATACCCCGGTGGCCCCATTATTGAAACATTAGCCCAACAGGCTACCGTTAAAAAACAATTATTCCCCAAGATACTGGCAGATAGTTCCGAATCATATTCATTTTCATACAGCGGCATTAAAACCGCTGTTATACAGTACATACATGAACATCCTGATGCTGACATTGCAGAGATTGCCTATAGCTTCCAGGAACGCGCCCTGGAAATTCTGGCACGCAGACTCTTTGAAGCATCCCGACGATTAAAGATATCTACACTGGTTATAGCCGGAGGTGTTGCCAGTAACAAACGCCTTAGAGAAATTATTTTTGAAAAAAAGAAAGAATATCATAAAATTTTTATCCCATCACCTATTTTGTGTACCGATAATGGTGCTATGGTTGCAGGTATAGGCTACCAGTATTTCAAAAAAAGGATGTTTAGCCCTTTAACCATTGATGTTACGGCACGAGCTTAAAAAAATATTGATTATTTCTTAGTTTCATTATACTATATTGGCATATATTAACAACACTATGGAAACACAAACAACATATCAAAATCTTATTGATGCAATCATAGACATCGAAGAAGATGCTCAGTACCGTGATCCTGGCAAAGCCTTTGTACAACTTTTATCAGAATATTTTTTTGCAACCGAGACATCCCAGAATAAAGCAATTGCTGGCTTTATATGCCAGTTGCCTGTTCCAGATCAAATCACAAAGCTGCCAACCTTACTAAAAATAACCCCTGAGGATATAAAACCTTTTCTTGAAACAGAAAGTATCAATGAATCACTATGCGCACGGATTATGCTGCAACCTGCATATCTTAGTTTTGCATATCCTCACCATAGCCCATCATTTTCTAAAATGCCTCCAGAGATAAAAGGCGAGATTATTCAATCAATCAAACAAAGAAATCAATCTATACTTACTGCTTTTGAAAAGTTGCAGCAGGATATAAAAGCTACAAAAGAACGAAACATCAAAGCTCTTATAGCATTAATATTAAAAAATGTTCATCTTAAAACAGGAATGCCATTTACAAAACTATCTGAACCTGTATCGCAACTCATTGAAAAAAACTTTAACTTCTGTAATGAAATTTTTATTGCTTCCAACAAACAGATATCTGAAATAAACGATGATGCAAAGATAAAAAATATATTGAAATCCCTGTTTATTATCAAAAAGTTTGACGAATTAACAGAGATGTCCAGGGTATTTAAATCCGAAGCCAGGCGCTTTATTAGAAGAACACAAAGAATTTTACAATAATTTACATCTTAATAATAATCTCAACCCTTCTGTTTTTTTGTCTGCCCTCGGCAGTGGTATTATCAGCGATAGGATTATTTTTACCCAATCCCCGGTATGATATCTTGTCATGTCCCAGACTATTTTTAAGATATGTCGCAACCGTTTGTGCACGTTTTTCGGAAAGAATCATATTGTAGTCATCACTACCGACATTATCGGTAAAACCTTCCACCAGAACTTCATTATTGGGGTATTTAGCCTTTATGATTGTCACCAATTTCTCAAGTACCTTTAACGCTTCACCATTAAGATTATATTTATCGAATTCAAACAATATATCAGAAAATCGTATAATCATCCCGCGCGTGTCAGAATCAACGGAAACGCCATCGTGTTTTAATTCCTTTTCAATTTCTTTTTGTTGTTTTTTCTTTTCATTGTCTGGAATATGTTTATATGCCATATTGGTTTGATCAATTGCCATTTTAAACTCAATAGTATTTAACTCACCAGTACGACCAAAAAGTAACAAAAGATTATAGGCATTAACAGATTTCTTAGGCTGGTTTTGCATAAAATCCCAGGTCACCTGACCTGCATACTGACCATATATTTTTATTGGCATATCATCACGGTATGGTTTGTCTTTTAAGGTTTTATCAATTAAAATTGAATAATTGATAATTGCTTCGTGACTTTCATTATTTATATACAGCACAATGTATTGAGCTTCAAGCAACAGAATAAGCGGAACTGAAAAATTATTAAATATAATATTAACCGGTGCTTGCCACACACTCCCTTCTTTTACATCACCCTCCGGGAAAGAAGGCAAATGCCGTAAATTGGGCATAAATTTCCCTTCTGGAACATCATACATGCCATTAACACGTATAAAAAAATCAGAGCTATACTGCTCTTCCAAACGGTAGAGATAGTCATTAATATTTTTTCTATATACCGAAAATGTCCCCTTAACAAACTGACCTTTTGTTTCTTTATCATAGCATAAAAGATCAATAATATTGCGTTCACTGTATGCCTTCCGTAGCATACCATTTTCATAGTATTCCACATTGGCATCATATACAAATTCTAATTTTGACCCGGGCTGTATATCCCATTTCAAGGTTACCGCAAAGATATTTTGTGCAAAAAATAATATAATAGCAACAATATATAGTGGTACTATAGTAGAAGTAATAAAATTATTAAACTTCATATAATTTAAACCCTGAATCTTTACATCGCTGAATAATAAATTCTTCATTTTTACAATTTTCAAGCATTTCATAATTGTTTTTAAATAATTCCATTGATTTAATTGATTTACTTTTAGTACCAAATCTCTTTATGAGAACTGTTGGAATAAAATACATATCAAAAGAACCTTCTTTTAAAGGATTTAACCCAATAATTACGTCTGATGTTTCAGGTGATTGAATATATGTTTTTACATTTGATTTATATTCCCGATCAACACCTCCTCTTATTCCCCCGGTAAAAATTATACTTTTTTTTGAAGTTTTAACCTGTGCTCTAATTATATCTTCAGATCCATTGATGAGTTTTCTGACAATAATAATATCATAAGGGGATAGTGGCAAATCAACCAATGATACATTTTGATATTTTTTCATCAACAAGCCAACAACTATATGTTCATGTGCAAAACCTTCAACAGAAGCTTGCCGTCCTATATCACCACTATCCATGCTAATTATTTCCTCAATATCAATATCCAGTCAGTGCTTATTCTTTCTTCCCTTGGTACTTTTATAAAATGTTTAATTATTTCTGAAGCAAAATAATTTTCAATAGTAAAACCAGTCTTTCCCGCTAATTGCATAATATATTTCCAATTTTCAAAAACTTCTCCGCGTATTTTATTATTACCAACCACTATAATGTATCTTCCTCCTTTTTTAAGTACCCTATAGACTTCTGAAAGATTACTTTCCATATCTTTTAGATATTTATATACAATAAATGCTCTGCGGGGATCCTTTTTGAAAATTGCTGAAATTTTTAAATCAATAATTTCGATATTAAATACATGTAACTGACTATAGTCATTAAAAGATACGCTTTCGGTCCCAATATGTTTTTTCTTAAGAGGAGTCAAAGAACCTTCGACTAAACCTAACCAGTAACTTTCCAATTGATGAGCTCTTGGGTAGTCAACTGCATTTGCATAAGGTGGAGAGGTAATTGCTAAATCAAAATAATCATCATTATATTTGATATCGCGTGCATCCATATTTTCAGGTAATATAACATCTATGTGCTTTGGCACCATCTTTGAAAATTCGATCATTTTAGGTGTCCCGACTAATATCGCTTCAACAAATTTTTTCAATGCATCTGCAGGATATACTTTTTTATTAAGCTTTTTTCTAACGACTGTTCTTGTACAATTATCATCAGCATTGGAAACGGATCGGATTATTGATGAAAAAGAAATTTTATAATAATCTTTAATATCCTCAGAAACATCCATTATTTCAATTTGCTTTTTAATATATGCAAGTTCATATAAAATTTCTTTATTAAACCAATTGTCTCGATAAGGAAAATCAGGTAAATCTTTTTGAGATAAACTATCAACATGAAAATTTTTTATAGCTTCTAAAAAATATTGTTGAGCAAATAATAGTTCCTTTTCATTTAATGGTGTAACTTTAACTTTTAAAAGAAGTCTTGAGAAAGGATCAATGTCAATTCCAACAGAATGGCGTTTATTTAATAATGCCTCAACATTAGTAGTGCCACTACCAGCAAAAGGATCAAGGATTAAATCCCCTTCTTTTGAATATCGCTTAATAAACCATCTTGGCAATTCAGGGAAAAATTTTGCAGGGTATTTATGTATACCATGAGTTAAAATACTCTGATCATAACTTATAAATAAAAACCTCTCGCCATTTCTGACAGACAAATCTACAGGTATCTCACCGTCTACCCGTGTTATATAATTGCCAGATGCATCTTTTATAATTCTAGTGTTATTTGCTTTACTGTTATAGAATAAATCGAGTTGGAATAAATCATTAATTTTATTTTTTTGCCTTATTTGCTTTCGCTCTACTTTTTCTTGAATTTGTTCAAGAGATACCGGATAAAAGGATAATGCAAGATTTTCCTTCATAAACATTCCTTTTTATACAGTAGTGTATATTTATTAGTTTTGAAATATATCTCATATGTAAAGAGAACATATAAATAATTGCAAGTAATAAAATAATTCATTATAAAATTTTATAGAGCACCTGTCATAAATGAATACCCGGTAAGTTAACATTAACCATACTATAACCACCATGATACGATACAATGAAGCGAGAATGTTATCCTGAACTTGTTTCAGAATCTAATGTTATCTACTGGGATTCCGAATCAAGCCCGGAATGATGGTGGGTGTTATTCTCTTTTCAAAGAAGTAACATAATCTTTATAGTATAGATAAAAAAATTCCTTGAATTTACAAAAATAAAAAAGGGCACTTTATTGACATCGTACCCTTTTTTATTTTCAATGCATCCCCGAGGGGATTCGAACCCCTGTTGCCGGGATGAAAACCCGGTGTCCTAGACCCCTAGACGACGGGGACATGTAATAATGAGACTACTTAAAAAAATAACATTGAAACTGTCAATATTATTTTATTGAGTCGCCGGAGAATCGAACTCCGGACCCACTGCTTAAAAGGCAGTTGCTCTACCGACTGAGCTAGCGACTCGCACCATAATTATTATTGTAACAAATGGATGAACCTTGTATAATTAATTGCTTTTTGGTGTCAAATAAAAAATGTAAAAATCATTGCTGATGCTCAAAAATTACTCCATTTTATAATATTTTCATAAAAAAGTTGCAATTTTCCTGCACTTTTATTATGCTGATAGTGTAAAGAGACATTTATTGCAAATTTAATAGTGCACTCATTAAATAATAATTATGGTATATCAATTAGAATATACATGCAAAGTTGTTCTCATAGGAATTGCCATTGTATCAAGTCTCACTATGCTGTCATGCACAGATGATCAAATCAATACTATAATCCAGGAAGAAAATAATTATACCACCGATAAACCTTTAACATCAGTTCCTATCCCCGGCAACAATGGCTTGCTGTTAACATCAAATATAACAGAAAATTCTGTAAAAATGCAATGGACATTCGCAAATGATGATTCTCCATCTGAATTACTCCAATATCAGGTTATTGTAAGTCAAACACTTACTCTTTTTTCATTGCAAGAAATACTTCAGTCTGGACTGCTTAAAGAGGATAATTGGTCCAATCAGCCTATAAATCAAAGTACCATCACCAATCTATCCATCGGGAAGCTATACCATGCCAATGTCTGTGTCAGAGATCCTGACAAAAACATTGCGGTTTACACCCCAACCTCATTTACCACAAAAGGAAGAATGTATCTATTCTCTGCGGGGACATATACCGGTGACATGATTTTTCAAAAAGCATCGCGAGTTGTTGTTATAGTATCAGCCCGTGATGCCCTCAATGCATTATGCAAGAGTGTTTTGCAATCAGCATATCCGGACCTCCCGCAGGATAATGTTATAGCGTTCATCAGCATTAATAATGATGATTCCATTGCTACCATCCCTCTACATTTTGCAGGTATTCCTTTAGATTGGCCGGTATATTCCCCATCCGGAATCATTATAGCATATAACTGGGATGATCTTGTCGATAGTTCTATCAATAAAAAGTTACAGGATGCTGGTGTGTGCGATAGTTTCTGGTGGTCAGGCAGTTTAGCTGATGGCACGTGTGATGCATTGAATACATGCAATGGATGGACTGATGGAACAAATAGTTTTCAGGGAAGAAGCGGGGCACATAATAAAACAGAACAATGGCTCTCTGATAATGAAAGAAATTGTAATAACCAGCATCATCTTTTAGGGTTATGCTGGTAAGCGTTTTAATTATTTTTAAAACTGGAACAACGGGTGATAGTTATTGAGTATAAATATGTTTTGAGTGTTTTTTTGTTACTGTATATGCTATTGCCTGCTGTGATAATAGCTCAAACGTCATTTGATGGTCATATAACCGCTGGCGCACAGGCAGGATATTCTGCATTGTCAGGATATTATAAAAATAAACTGGATAACGGCATTGGCGCAGGATTTTTTATTTATGCACCATATAATAATTTCATTATGCTTAACGCTCAACTGGTATATTACCGATATACCTTCGCTGAAAGCAGCAGATCAAGCATGCAGGTATATGCATTGCACACCATACCGTCCTTATATTTTTCATTACCGCATGACATAACCATATATGGAGGAACTGGATTGTCGGTTCAATACCATACTGCCACTGCACTAAAAACTGATGCGTATGATTCAACAATCAAAGCAGGATGGCTACTAAACACGGGTATTGCAAAATCCATTTTTAAGCATACTATCATTATGCTGGACTGCCAATACAGCTTATCAGAACTATCACACAAAAAATTACAGGTATTAAACATCTATGGAAAAATAGGTTATATGTTTGCACTGCATTCCGCTGAATATTATATAGAACAGCAAAAGGAAAAGGAAAAAAATAAAGCTGAAAAAATTACAAAACTGTATGACTCAGGATATGCATATCTAAAAAATAAGGAGCATACCAGCGCTCTGCAGTGTTTTAATCAGATCCTTTCTCTTGATAGCGGGCAGGTAGAAGCACAGCAACATATAAATAAAATTAATGAAGCGATAGTTCACCATAATCATGCCATTGCACTGATTCAGCAAAATAAAAAAATTGAAGCCCTTCCTTATTTAATACAGGCATCAGATTATATACAGGATGCTGAAAATATTTTAGTTACTACCCGCGAACAACTTAAGCCCGAAATTTTACCTCTTCAAACCAAAGGGATTGAGCAGTTTACCAATAATGATTATGACGGGTGTATTGCAACGATGAGTATTATCTTAATGATTGATCCTGATAATCCAACAGCTAAGGCTTACATTGTACGGGCAAAAAGAATTAAAGAAACCATAAAAAAGTTTCAATAATATGAGATTAAGATATAAAATACTGATTGCGTTTTTAATCATCATAGTGATTTCAACCTCAATACCATTGTACATTATTCATAATCAGATTCAGCAACAAAAAGAACATCTTGTTAATGAAGGTACCATATACTCCATGAACCTTGCACATTCTATAGCTGCTATTGTATTGCTCAACAGTGGAAACGTTGCTCAAACCAGCATAGATGCTTTAGAATTTGTAGAAACATTAAAACCCCCATTCACCAGAGAACTTGCATCCATACAGGTTATTTTAGCTGCACCAAATAAAAAATACAACGGGCTGTTACTTGTTGATATTCCAAACAACAAAACTTTAACAAAATTACCCGATATAATTGTCAATAAATTAAAATCAACCAGCACCTATTCATATATATCATCAAATAACATACGGTATTTTGAATTCGTAGCTCAGTCTCCAGTAGCCATGGGTAATATCCATTGCATAGCACGATTGCTCTATAATGAAGATGCTGTTTTAAAACCTGTGTATCGCAATTATACTATCTTTGTTATCAGTACAGTCATTATAATTTTTTTAGCTGTTATTTTTTCATTATCATTCACCCGTGCATTTTCCCGGCCAATTGAAACAATGATCCAGTCCATAAAACAATTTGATGAAGGTGTAACCAATATTGAAATCCCTATAAAAAACAAAACTGATGAAATAGGAAAATTAGCCACAACCATACAACATCTTTTTTATATGGTAAATTTAGAGATCCGTGCACTTCAACAAAATAACAGGGAACTGATACGACTTGATAAGTTGAAAGACGATTTTCTGGCAAATTTATCGTATGAACTGAAGATCCCTTTAAATGGCATAATACACTTAACCAATAATATTATCCATGATTATGCTGAAAAAAATCACCCATATACAACTAATACCCTTCAGCTTATCACCAACAGCGCCATGCGATTATCCTATCTGATTGATGATATTTCTGATTTTACCCGATTAAAAAATAATGACATCGTGCTCAATAAAAAAATTGTAGATATAACCGGCGTTATAAACTTTGTTATCTCTCTATTACAACCAGCAGTAGCATCAAAAGATATTACGATTATCCTGTCTATCCAGAGTAATGCCTCCCCCCTGTATGTTGATGAACAGCGTTTACAACAGATTCTTTTAAATATAATTGGCAATTCGATTAAATACACCAAACAGGGAACTATTACCATTGCCACTCAAATGCATGATAGTAATACCCTTTCAATCATAATTACCAGTACTGCAGGAGGCATCCCTCCTGAACTGGTAAAAAATATTGATGATTTTGGATATGACAGCACTGTATCCAACAAACAATCTGGCGGATCAGCTCTTGGACTTGCTGTAACAAAAAAGCTGATAGAGCTTCATGATGGCAGCATTTACATTGAGTCTCAACCCGATGGCGGTTCGTGTGTTACAGTAGATTTCCCTTATGATGAAAATCTGATTAGTAAAGAATTAGCAACAGCATCTACAAATGATTTTGTGATTAGCTTACCTGAAGATATCATCCAATATCAACCATCGTTAATGCTGGATACTTCACAAGGATTTGTTTATATAGTAGACGACGATCCTGTTAATGTAAAAATTTTGCAGGAGATGCTCCAGAAGGCCAATTTTTACATAGAATTTTCCCATGATCCTTCATTGCTATATGATAGTATCCAGAAAAACAGAATACCCGATATTGTACTTCTTGATACCATATTGCCCGGCACTTCTGCCTTTCAGGTATGTGAAACAATACGAAAAAGCTATTCACTTCATGAATTGCCTATTATAATAATGACTTCAAAACACCGAACACAGGAAATCATTACCAGCTTTAGAGTAGGCGCTAACGATTACCTTAGTAAACCCTATAATGAAGAAGAATTAATAGCCAGAATACATAATCTTATTATGTTGAAACGATCAGTAAAAGAACATAATGATTATGTGATATTAAAGCATGAAATAAGGTTAGCCCATGAAATTCATAACTCTGTCGTTATACAGAATATACCACAATTGCACAACATTACTATTGCTCACGCCTACATCCCAACGCGGGACATGGGTGGTGATTTTTATGATGTAATAAAAATTGATGATGATAAAATTGGTATTATGATCGCTGATGTAACCGGACATGGTATCCCGGCTGCACTGGTATGCGCAATGCTTAAAATGGCATTTATCAACAATAAAGAACATGCACGGTATCCTGCCAGGATGATGACATTACTCAATAAAGATTTATCCAGCACAATCCATGATAATTATATTACATCAGCCTATAGTCTGATCAACACAAAAAATAAAACAATTACAGTATCAATTGCAGGGCACCCCCCTCCCTTATTACTGCACAACGATGGTACAGTATTTAAAAATTGGACAAGGGCATTCCCTATTGGCTGGATAGGGGACGCTAAATATCAAGAAACAAGCATACACTACCAGCATGGCGATAAGTTTATATTATATACTGATGGTGTTATAGAATTGAAAAAGGGCAAACAGATATTTGGCGAGGATAATGTCATTACATGTATAGCAAACAGTTTTGAAAAGCAACCAGCTATACTAATTGATGAAATGATTAAACTATTACATGATTGGAGCTCAATCCCTGCTGATGAACCTTTTAAAGATGATGTAACGCTACTGATTGCTGAACTGTTATGAAATCATTTTTTGATGAAAAATAGTTATTGATTTATGAATATTGCATAATAGTAAAATAGTAAGAAGTATGAATTGTACAATAATAGAATTACCCGGTATCAAAATTGATACCATTAATTATAACAGAGCAGTCTGCATAATAAAATTAGCCGATGTCGCGGATATGGATAAAAATGATGATTTACTTGCACTCACGATGTGTTTGATAAATGGAGGCTTACGTAAAATAATTTTTGATTTTACTTCAGTTGAATTTATTGATAGCTATGGAATTGGTACAATAGTAGAAATTGCAAAATATATTCGCCAGCACCATAATGGCGATGTAGTATTAATTAATGTGTCCGAACGTATTTTATTAATTTTTAAACCAATTCAATTCCAGAAGTTTATCAAAATATTTCATTCAGAGGACGAAGCCTTGCATTATTTTCAATACGTTTAATCACTATAAAATACAGGTGGTTTACTATGAGTTTTGAAATAGAATTATTAAATCTTTCACTAATTAACAAGGAAAATGTTGACTATGATATGATTATTTTCTACATGAATTACCCTGAAAAAATTGATATTGACACCTCCCGCGAAATAATGCTATTTTTAACTACCCTTATCAAGGGTGGGGCAAAAAAGATCATTGTTGACATGAAAAAAGTTACTCTTATAGACAGCGCAGGTATAAGTACACTTATTTTAGCTACAAAACAAATCAGAAAAAACAACGGCGATTTAGTTTTATCACATGTTAATGATTCAATCCAGAACATTCTGGATATTATAAAAATTGAAAAATTTATTAAAATTTTTCGCACTGATAGTGATGCTGTGCAATACTTCCGATACATTCAAACATAGCTGATTGTTGCTTATGGACATATCATTTAAAGATTATTATACAATACTTGGTGTTTCCCCTGCTGCCGATACTGGCACCATTAAATCAGCATTCAGACAAAAAGCAAAAGAAACTCACCCTGACAGCACAAAACAAAACAGCTATGCACAGTTTGTACTTATCCGTGAAGCGTATGATATCCTTACCAACCCGTCGCAGCGAGCAAGCTATGACATTGTCTGGAACAAATATCATGTAAAATCTGAACCAGAGATGACATCTTTATTTGATGATTTTGGACCACCTGATGATCGCTATGCACAGGAGTGGGAATACTTTGTATTACATCCTGAAGACTATCTAAGCCGCTTTGAGAGCACACTTGCTTTAATAAAGGCATCACTTAGATCTATTGCAATCAGCGTCTGCATCCCCGTTATAGTGATGATAAGTATTCTTTTGGGAGTAACTATCGCCATGGTTACTCTTTTTGTTTTTGCAATCGGAATAACATCGTACTCTTCGCTTATTGCTGGTATTGTCATAACTCTATTAATGGTTAAACGGTTTGTAGAAATTTCACAGGAACTTTTTACCAGGTACTCAGAAATATTTGCACGGTGGATGGTCAAACAATTAAAGGGGATACCCATGGCAATAGGGAAATGGGTTTTGTATGGTACCTTTAGCTTTATTTTTATATTATTGGTTATCTATGCGGCTGCCGTTGTAGTATCCATATGTTCACTTTCTTCATTGGTGTATTTTCGTATAATTGTCGTTGCAGCAGGTGTTATGGCTGTAGCGGTTATCTCGCTTTCATTATATTTTGTTTTTACCGTTTTTACCAATGCATTGTTACACTATCCAAAAATACGCTATACAAAGATAAAAGCAAAAAACAATCACCTGCTGGAATCTAAGCGTTTACTTCACTGATACACTGCACATAGTCATAGCCATCAACAACAAGATGACTCCAGCTACCACACAATGTAGTGTAACCAGGCGACATGGTAAGAAGCCGTATAAATTCATCCCTTGGTATGAATCGTGCACCAAAATGCTTTAGATTATCAGTATATACCTGGCAATCAATAAGCGCAAATTCCAATCGGCGCAGAACGGTAACCAGCGTTACCAGTGCAATCTTTGAGGCATTGTCCATAAGGGTAAACATTGACTCGCCAAAAAAAGTATTCCCCAGCGATACTCCATAAAGCCCTCCTGCAAGTTGACCGTTGTGCCACACCTCTACCGAATGTGCAAATCCCAGCTCATGCAGTTTTATATATGCACTTTTCATCCTTGTAGTTATCCATGTGCCAAAAGCCTGCCTCCGCGGTTTTGAACATTCCGATATAACCTGTGCAAAAGCTGTATCAAAGCTCACCGTAAATATTTTTTTCTTCATCACCTGCTTCAGTGACCTGTGAATCTTCAATTCATGAGGAAATAACACAAAACGCGGATCAGGGCTCCACCACAAAATTTCTGATCTGTCGCTATTAAACCAGGGGAATATGCCATGCGTGTAGGCTTCAAGCAACCATTCTGTCGTTAGATTGCCGCCAAATGCCAGCAATCCATCTTCATTTGCCTCTTCAACCGGAGGAAAACATATAATATCGTTATTCAAAAAATGCACCATACATGTACTATTGTTCGATAGTTATCGATATTGCATCACCGACAATATCAGCTATTGCCCTGCCTCCATTTTTTAGCGCTCCAAAAAGAACTGCATCCACAAAAAATGACTTGATGTGTTCCTGTATAACACGGGCAACCTCACGTGCTCCAAACACCGGGGAATATGCCTTATCTGAAAGCCAATCGATACATGCATCGGTACAGACAAGCTCTACATGTTTTTCCTGCAACTGTTTAGAAAATTCATCAAGCTTTTTAATCACAATCCTGCGCATCATATCTTTGTTGAGCCCATTAAAATACACTATTGCATCCAGCCTGTTTCTGAACTCAGGAGCAAAAAGGCGTTCCAGCTCTTTGTTAACGGCATCAAGATTATAGGTAGCCACTTCAAACCCAAGCACCTTTTTATTCATTTCACGAACACCTGCATTGGATGTCATAATGATAATTGTATTGCGGAAATCAGCTTTGCGTCCTGTATTATCCGTAAGGGTTGCATAGTCCATAATCTGCAAAAGGGCATTAAAAACATCAGGATGTGCTTTTTCAATCTCGTCAAGCAGCAACACACAGTATGGATGTTTGCGTACCGCTTCAGTAAGCTGTCCTCCTTCTTCATATCCTACATAGCCGGGTGGCGCTCCAATGAGCCGGGCAACAGTATGCTTTTCCTGATACTCGCTCATATCAAACCGAATAAGTTCAATACCCATGATAAATGCAAGCTGTCGCGCCAGCTCGGTTTTGCCAACGCCTGTTGGACCAACAAATAAAAACGATGCAATGGGTTTTTCTGTTTCCCGGAAGCCTGCGCGCGAACGCTTGATGGCCTCTATAACCTTTTGGACTGCCATATCCTGTCCAAAGATGTGCATTGAAAGCTCATCCCCTAAATACTGCAACTTTGCAGTCTCACTTGCAGAAACTGTGCGCTCAGGAATACGCGCCATTTTAGCTATCATCTGTTCAATCTGATGGGCTGTGATGGTGGGGTTCTCTTCATCACGGGCATACATCCGCGCAAAAGCTCCTGTCTCATCTATAACATCTATCGCTTTGTCAGGAAGCTTTCGCTCAGTAATATATCGCGCTGATAGCTCAACTGCCTGTGCCAGTGCATCATCAGTATAGATTACATTATGATGCTCCTCGTATCGGGATTTTATACCCTTGAGGATCTTGATTGTATCCTCATGCGATGGTTCATGGATATCAATCTTCTGAAAGCGCCGTGAAAGTGCGCCATCCTTTTCAAAATATTTTCTATATTCGTCATAGGTTGTGGTGCCTATGCAACGGATTTTACCATCGGCTAACACCGGTTTTAAAATATTGGAAGCATCCATTGAACCGCCGCTCACTGCACCCGCACCAACGATTGTATGTATCTCATCAATAAACAGTATCACCTTTTCCTGCTTTTGCAATTCAGCAATCACACGCTTAAGGCGCTCTTCAAAATCACCTCGGAATCGTGTACCGGCAATAAGCCCACCCATATCCAGCCGGTAGATCTTTGCATTTTTCAGTGATTGCGGCACAGCACCTGCCACAATGCGCTGAGCCAATCCCTCGGTAATTGCAGTTTTACCAACACCAGGTTCACCGACATGGACAGGGTTGTTTTTTAATCTTCGCGACAGCACCTGCATGGTACGTTCTAAAATATCCTCCCTGCCAATAAGGGGATCGAGCTCTCCCTTTTGCGCTTTTTGCGTTAATTCAATAGTAAATTGCTCCAGCACTTTGCTTTGTTTTTCGGTATTACCCCCAACCTCATCACCAAACTCTTCTATCTCTTCTTCTTCAAAACTTCCGCCATGTGATATATAATTCAACAGGTCATAGCGAGTGATACCTTCACGAGCTAAAAAGTATGAAGCAAATGATTCTTCTTCTTCATAAATGGCAATGACTATATCACCAAAATCCAGAATCTCTTTTTGTGCGGAATTGATGTGCATAATGGCAC
>DAOLVF010000029.1:0-24191 GCA_035420565.1 Spirochaetota bacterium
ATTTTTTAAAACATTTTTACAAAAAATTTTACCCGTTCATATATTTTGCTTTCCCAGTATTTCGGGCGGTGGTCCCCAGTAGAATTTGAGACAATGGATGCCTTTTTCCCGGTGAAAATCAAATGTATATGACCTATTTTCGTAATAACTGGGAAAATTATCAGGATAGTTATCGGTATTAATTTCTTTAATAAGCTTGCTGAAATATTGAATAAATTCATCCAGTACGTTTTCCATACAAAATTCAATAATCTTAGCCAATGACATCTTCCACAGCTTCTTTACATCTAAGAAAAATTCATATTCTGAATAATACATAACAAGATGCAATCTTTTCCATGGATTATCAGGATTTCTTTGTCGGTAGGCTATACGTTTGAATGCATTAACTTGATTTTTTTCATGTTTTGCAGAATACATGATAAGATAAACTATCAATGTCCGCAGTGGCACATCCATCTTTTCTGAATAGCTTGCCAGTATTTCTAAATGATTGCATGAAATACATGTAGTAGTTTCAAAATCCATTATTTCCTCCCAAATGTTTTTAATTTTAAAAAAATATATCGCCATCGTCTGGACTATAGCATCTCTTTATACTGAGCTTAATACGTTACCCTATAACAATGCAATTATTTTTTTGTCGATAGTTAATTTATAAATAACTATCGCTTAAAAATGATTTGAAATTTTTATCAATACCATTAGTATTACCTTTTAACAAAACAATAACGAGGTTGCTTTTATGATAGCCCGCATAGACCATGTATCGATTGCTGTACCAGATTTTGAAAAAGCAAAAATATTTTTTGAAGCATTAGGTGCAATACCCGGTGCTGGAGCAAAAGATGATGCTACAAAATTTTTCTGGCAGATATTTTCTCTGGGTGACATGAGTCGCATTGAACTTATCACACCAACCGATAAGGGAAGTTTTTTAGATGGATTCATACAATCACGAGGAAGCGGTGTGCACCATATAACATTGCAAACGTATGATATAAAAACTGCTATAGCAAAATTGGAGCAATTAAAAATACCTTATTTTGGATATAACGAATACCCGGGTGGAGTATGGAAAGAAATTTTTATTCATCCAAAACATGCTTTTGGTGTACTTATTCAAATTGCAGAATTTAATGCTGACGATTGGTTGTCACCTGAAGTAAAAATGCCGGATGGGCAGTTTTCAATCACGGTAAACAATGGTACGGTTTTACTAACACTGCCACATCCGGGTGGAGGTACAGCAACAATAAACCTGACAAAAGAACAGGCAAAAAAATTAGCACATAATCTTCTCAACAGTATTGACGAAAAATAATAAACTACAATTCAGATACCTTAATTTTGCAAAACAGTATCTGATTGTAAATCATTGTGAAGCTGGCTTATTAATTCAGCCAGCGTATCGGCAGCATTACCCAACAAAAGAGTAACATTACTTTTATTGTATAATGAATTTTCTACACCTGAATACCCGGGTTTAGTGTCTTTATTGCAAACAATCACATGTTTTGCTTCATGAACACGTAGTATAGGCATACCATAAATGGGAGTTCCCTGGGCAGTAATGGCTTCCGGATTTATTACATCACATGCACCAACTACTATAACGACATCAGTTGATGCAAATTCAGGATTGATGGTATCAATATCATGGAGGTATTCATACGGGATATCAACCTCGGCTAAAAGGACATTCATATGACCTGGCATCCTGCCTGCAACTGGATGAATAGCAAAACGCACATCCTTACCTTTTGTTATTAAATAATCAAAAAGTAATTTTACCTGTTCCTGAGCTTGTGACAATGCCATGCCATAGCCAGGTACTATGATAATTTTTTTTGCTTTATTAACTATCTCAATATAATTATGTACTTCCTTTTCTGCATCATTTGAATTTAAATCAACTACAGTTCCCATTGATGAATCAGTCACTTTACGATATGTGGAACCGGTCAGAATATGCCACAACGATCGATTCATAGCCTTACACATAATTTGCGTAAGAATAAGCCCTGATGCTCCAACAATTGCACCTAACGAAATTAAGATGATATCCCCAACAGCAAATCCGCAAACCGAAGCAGCCAGACCTGAACATGAATTTAATAACGAGATAGTGATGGGCATATCTGCTCCGCCAATTCGGATTGCAAATATTACTCCAAATAATAAACTTAACACAGTAGCTCCCGATGCAAAAGTAACAATATAATTATCAATAACTGTACCAAAAATCATTATTACCAGTAAAATAATAAGCAGTAATGAAGTGATAATTGAGTGAGCTTTTATTGTAACAGGTTTTTGATTAATTATACCCTCTAATTTACCAGCAGCTATCAGGCTACCCGAAAAAGTAAGCCCGCCAACAATAGCACCTGAAAAAGCTGTAAAACGTGTAAATGTGTCAATATAACTACCTTGCTCTAGTAAAAGAATAAAAGTAACCAGTAACGACGCCCCTCCACCAAATCCATTAAATAAAGCAACGAGCTGTGGTATTTTTACGCCACCCGTTTTATAGGTAAAAAGAACTCCAATAAATGCGCCAATGATTAATGAAACCAATAGCAAAGAAATGGTGATAATATTGTTATAGATAAGCACAAACACTATTGCACCAAGCATTGAAAGAGCACCAATACGATTCCCTAACAACGCTGTTTTTGGCGAACTCATCAATTTGATATCAGCAGCGCATATCAAAATAATTACCAGTGAAACAATATTTACAATATTCAATTCCATATCATTACTTATCTTTTAATCCTGATTTAAATTTTCCAAGCATTCTGTCGGTAATATAAAATCCACCTACAACATTTATCATTGCCAATATAATTGCAATAGCGCCAAGTATTTTACTATGTAAAGCTGCTGCACTGGCTGTTGTTACAATAGCACCAATAACAGTAATACCGGAAAACGCATTCATGCCTGACATAAGCGGTGTATGCAGTAAAGAAGGAACATCTTTAATTAGTTTATATCCTGCTACCGTTGATATAATAAAAATAAGTATCATAATACTATTATTCATTACCTATGCTCCTTATAGCTCACTATTTCTTCTAAAACATCAGGATTTACTATTTTACCATTTTCAGTTATTAATGCTGACGCAATAATCTCATCCGATTTATTAATATTAATCTTGCCATCTTTTACAATAAGTGATAAAAAGTTTAATACGTTTTGTGCAAACATTGAACTTGCACTCAAGGCTACCGATCCAGGAATATTTTTTGTACCATCAATCGCAACATTATGTTTAACACATATCATACCCGATTCTGTAAGTTCACAATTACCACCCTGATCAATAGCTATATCAACAATAACTGACCCTGGCTTCATTGAGCGTACCATCGTTTCATCAACAAGGATGGGGGCTATTTTCCTGGGAACAAGTGCCGATAGTACCACTATATCAGCTTTCTTTACTATTTCATAGAAAGACTGTCTTTCTTTATGTATCCATTCATCGGATAGATGCCTGGCATATCCACCTTCACCAATTGCTATCTCTGGTGGAACACCAGTATCAATTATTTTTGCACCCAGGCTCTTTGACTGTTCAACAGCATCAGGTCTGACATCTGCAGCATAAATTTCAGCTCCTAACCTTTTTGCTGTTGCTAACGATTGTAGCCCTGCCACACCGGTTCCAACTACAAAAACAATAGCAGGGCGAAACATTCCTACAGCAGTAGTAATCATGGGAATAAATTTAGGCAGGCGACAGGCTGCGGAAATTATTGCCTTATATCCTGCTACAGTGCTCATTGATGTTAATGCATCCATTGATTGCGCTCGCGATATTCTTGGTATACAATCCAGTGAAAATCCAATAACACCTTTTTGGGCAAGTTTCTTCACCATATCATGATTTATGGGATTTGATGGATGTAAAAATGATATCAGCACCTGATTGGATTTCATCATATCTACTTCGTGTTTATTTTTAGCTTCATTCATCAGCGGTTCTTTTACTTTCAGAATAACATCGGCTGAATTGTAAATACTTTCAGGATCATTAATAATTTCTGCACCAGCATTTTTATAATCCGCATCTGTATAAAAAGAACCCAACCCTGCCCCTGACTCAACTAAAACTTTAGCACCATTATCCACCATTTTTTTAACCGTTTCAGGGATACCAGCAACACGATTTTCGTTTTCCATTATTTCTTTAAGAATACCAATGGTTAAACCTTGTAATTCCATGGCGTTCTCCTATTTACAATAATAGTGAGTAAGCGCTCACTCACTATATACAAAATAGTGAGGATTAAATTTTTGTCAAGAAAAAAACAATTTATTCATAAATTTATCACCATTTTAATCGTTATTTTTATGAAACAACTGCATAAATAATGGTAACTTCGCAATCTCATTGATTACTGCAATAAGCACAGCTGTTATCAAGCAAAATAAATACTGCCACGTATTTTTGACTGGGGAAGCTCATTATATCCTTCACCTGACAAACGTGAAGCAACCTCATCATCACTCAAACCTTTAAGCTTTTCAACATCAAAATCTTGTCCCATAGCATCCTCGTAGTATCATTGCAATTTCTTTGTTCATCAATTTTTTAATGACACAAAAAACCATCTCGACCCTTGTAGTGTATTCATATAAAACTATACCATTACTCTGACAGATTTTATTACATGCATAAGGGATGTAGCCGGTCATCTTAAAGTAACAGTTATAAATGTGAGATGTAATTTAAGAGAAAGTAGCCTTTGACGCAAATGAATATTTGGCGATAGTTACTATAAATGTAGTCAAATCCATTAAAAAGTTTTTAGCAATGAGTTTCTTTGTTATTGAAAATATTTCTTCATAAGATAATTCTACATCATTAATTTTTGTAGTTCGTGGTATTACTGTGAAATTTGAATGGAAAGTGTTGCAATTAATTTTAAGAGCATTTTTTTCAACAGAATTTTCATGGTTTAATACATGAATTGCTGCAGCATGATGGAATAGAGGAAACAGTATAGTAGTAATAATAAGAAAAGCCGCTATTGTATTATTCTTTAGCATATCCAATCAACCAGTATATGGGTACATCCAAAGACTAAAAAACCCTCCGTGGATCAAGTCCCGCAGGGTTTAGCTGCTGCCTTTTCAGGCCCGTCTGCATTCGGCTATACCGAAATCGACTGTTCTTAAAACAATATTCTACTTTTTGCCTTAACTATAGAATAAAGAAAAAATATTACAAAATTGTCAACAAATTTTTTGTCACTTCGCTAGTTCAACTTTGCAGTGCTTAACCCAAGCTTACACATTAAATAGCGTTATGATCACCCGTTCAATAATTAAAGTGGCGTTTTGCTACAAGCATATCACATATCACAAAGCGGTCCCCTTCCATTTATACATACAAAGTAAAGCAAAGTGATATTTTACTTATTATCAGGGCATAGCTGGATGTTGCCATGTTATTATGTAATAAAGTGGTGTAAAATGCTTATTTTCTCAACTCATTTTTTAATGGGATTTGAGGGCACTATTAGGTTGAATGAGCAAAGAGAAGCGACCATGATTGACAAGTACAATAATTGTTAAGCTGGTTTAGATTCAAAATATTTTTATTTCCTTGGAGTGGCAAAAACAGAGCTTTTTATACTCTGACCACCTATGATCATATTTCCATTATTTACCGATTCTGGCCAATCATAATTTTTTATTAATTGTAAATTTATTGGAATATCAATTTCATCTTCAATGTTATCAGATGCATACTTGGTAAGTTCATCTAAATTATAATAATTATCTAAATTAGTTAATAAAAAAGCTATTGGGTAATATTTTAATATACTAAATAAACCAAATTCATTTGTTGCCCCCCTTATTGCTGGCATGGAAATATCTCTTATAATTACAATATTAGCAAATGGATATAACCAATAAAATAATTTTAAATTAACTTTAACATCTCCTTTTTTATCAAAAAAATAAGCTCTTAAACTCTCATCTATTTTAGTATTTTCGATATCAATTTTTGACGCAAGTAAATGACCATAAATGGACTTAATTATTTTATTTGGTTTAACCTTAAAATATTTAGTTGATGGTAATTTTAATTGTTTTTCAATAATATTCTTTACATCTAATGAAAATCTATTTAACTCTATATCATAATTTCTTCCAAGATTATTATTGCAATTTTCACATATAGTACGATATTTAACACCATTTTGAGAATATGAATATTTTTTATCTTGTTCTGCTACTGTTAGTTTTTCTAAAATTGTCTCATGTTTAATATCGAAAAGGTTGATTCCTCCTTTTGGCGGTACATGATCCCAAGATAATTTTTCAATTTTCAAGCAAATGTTACAAGTACTTGGGTTTTCTTCTCTTTTAAATTTTTTATAATACATTTTGATTGGGAAAAACACATTAATTTTTAAATTAAGTAAAATATAAAACCTAACATTCCCAGAACAATCTTCATTTCGATACATACAATTTAATGAAAAATGTACAGCATGTCAAGTAGTTAAACGATAAACCGCTTATACTGCATAATACATATTGACCAGTTTATTTAGGTCCAGAACATGGAAATGATGAATATTGATGTTCCAAGCCAATAAAAAAATCTAAAAATCCATTGACCCCCTGCCCTCTGTGCCAAGATAGTTGTCGCCTAAAATAAATCAGGAGATGATTATGAAATACAGTTAGGATGCTGCTCGAATTTTAAAAATAAAATTGTCGTCTGTAGTGTACACAGTTGTTGCCCTAATATTAATTTTTTACTTTAAATTTAGATGTATAAGTATTTATTATCATTGATGGCAATAATTTATATTCACTTAACATATTAGATATTTTTTCAGAGTCAAAAGAACCATCTATATTATGATTTATAGTTTCAATAAATTTTCTTATAGTTTTTTTTAATTCATCCAGATTATCTTTTGTTATAATTCTTGTTTTTCTATTGGGCGAACAAGCAAATTCAAAAATATTGCTTGGATGAATTAATATTGGAGTACACTTGCATGATGAATCATATTCATTTTCAAACCAAGTTATTGAACCATTTAGTTGATTACAATATTCTTTTGATATATAATCAACTGATGCACCATTTTTACATTCGATCACAAAATAATTTAAGTCTCCCACTTCCCAAAGAACATCTGGACCTTTTCCATATTCATTTTCTGGACGTTGGCTATTAAAACCTATAAATAATGCTATTTTTTTTAACGACTCTTCAAATGCATTTGAAGTCTCCTTTAAAAATATTAAATCGTTTAATAGACAATCAAATTCAATTAACAAACTGTTCTTTTTTTGGAAATTGTTCCAATAACTTAAACATTGGTTTATTTGATTTATAACAGTAGTTTTTAATCTACTATAAACAATACCATCTTTCGGCCTAATCAATAAATTGTTTTTCATTATAGCTGATTTTAAAGTAATTTGAGATTCGATTGGGTCAGTAAAATGAAGATATTCTGCCAATTGATATTCTAACCAGCCTTTTACTTTCATATCTTTTTCAGAATTTACAGCAGAGAGTATCTCCTTTATTGAATCTGAATAATTGTTTATACATGCACTATTGAATGCTTTTCTTTGTGCAATAATTATTTCATTTATTGTATTATTTTTATCATATTTTAAGTCTATTAATATTTCTTTGCTAGCTTTGATCCACTCTTTATCTCGCTCTAAAAATTTCAAAGAAACATCTTTTATATCAGTTAAATCTGAATTGTGCAACTGCTCTGAGAGCTTTTCTGATAATTTTATTTGTGCTTTTGTGGCATTTGTAAATTTATCAATGGCATTATTATTAAAAAGACATTTAGTTAGGTTTCTTCCCATCAAAAAAACTAGGCAATAGTCATCACTTGATCGAATACCACGTCCCATGCCTTGTTCAATTTGAGTAATCAACCTATTTAATGTATAATCGGAATCAATAAGGTATCCTTGTTCTAATATATCAAATTTTCGCCGTAGATCGGGTACATCGTCTATCACCAATATGTGACATGCATCTTTTGGTAAATCAATACCATCATATTTATTAACAATAATTACAAGACCAACATGAGTTCTATTTAATTGGTCAACGCCATAAGATAGATTTTCAGCGTGAAGAACTAAATCTGAGAGTTCAGCCCATAAGGAAGCTTTATAATTTGAGGGTACTATTATTATTACGTTATATGTTTCTGACAAATCTTTAAAAAATAATCTTAAATCTTCATTGCTAATATTTGGGTTTAATTCTTGAGGTGATAGAATCATTCTATCACCAACATCATCTGCATATAAGGGTGTGATTGGATTCTTAATTGATTCTGGTGGAAGATCAAAATGTGAAATCAAAATATTATCATCAGATAATGTTGCTGTCATGAAAACTTTTCTTTTTGCATTTACAATACTTGGTATCATCGTAATCGGAATATTAATCGGAGATATTTCAATTTCACCTTCTCCAATTACACATCTGCAATACTTCAAGTAATTACTAATAAGTGGCCATTTAAACTTAAAATCATCCGTTTCTTTATGTAAATATAATATTTTCGATATTTTATCAATATTATCAATCCATGCCCAATATGGAACAAGCATATTTTTCCCAGGTTCATTTGATTCTATTTCTAATACGCGTACTTCAGATTGTTTTTTAAGGTCATCAATTAACAATTGAAATATTTGATTGTAAGCAGGATGATTAGAATCAAAATTCAATGTGAATTGAGATTCAGTTGTTGAAATACATGCATGTGCATCGTCAATAATAATGCTTCCAATTTCGATTTTTATTCCCTCATCCCCTACACCAAAAACTGATTTACCATTAATCAATCTATATATACTTGTTACTAATATTGATTTTGATTTTTTAAATCGTGCTGAATGTGGATCATCAGTAACTTCGAGGCCCAATTGAGTTGCTTCATTAATCACTTGTTCAACTAAGTAAAGATCAGGTGCTATATATACACATGGACCTATCACTTCATTAAGGCAACTTTTTAAAATGATTAATCCTACTAATGTCTTCCCACTGCCAGTATTCATTTTAATTATCAGGTTATTGCTATCCTTCATTTCGAACCATTTATCCCAAACCTCAGATTGGACATCTCTTGGATAATTAAATTTTTTTGCTTTATTTGGAAGTAGACTAAATATTTTTCTTGGATATAGTTCAACGTTTAAAGAATCACTACTTGTAAGTCTTTTAAAATCGATAGCCATATGATTTTACCTATATTAATTAACAAGTTTTAAAAATATTACACATAATAAAGCAACACATTCATTAAATATCTAATATACTGTAGATCATTTTTTACGACTTTCTTGATGGGCTAAATGATGCTCTGCCACAAATTCTAATAAGTATGTAAAACTCACAATTCCAGCGACTAACATATCATAAAATTAAATAAAACAACATTTTACCCATATATCCCATTCACCAGCTATTTACATACACTACATTTATATTCGCAAAAACTTTCATCATATAATATGTCTTCACATTCTACAAATTGAATAATTGTAATCATTACTTTGAAAGATGTCAAGCCTTTTGATTTATGTTTCTTTTGCCTTTAAAAATATTCATCATTATAATGCTGAGGAATCAACGCGGTTGAAGAATCCCTATGCACATTGTTATTCTAAGAGACACATTCCATAAGAACTACTTCTGGAACAATGTTGCGATAATTCTGTTTTGCCTTAGAATGGCAAAAGCCATTTTACAAGCTATAAAAAGTTAAGGCTTTATTATTTTGTTGCCCTTGCTTTCATACAATAGCGTTAATTTTTTTATCAATAACTGTTGAATTGAATTGACAATTTAGCAAACCATCCATACTGAACCTATCAATAGCATATCACTAAACCAGTACAAAAAGAGGCATAACTGTGGACTTCTATATAGTCAAAGGCGGCAACAAACTTAATGGCACGGTAACCATATCCGGAGCTAAAAATGCCGCTTTACCAATAATTGTCGCAAGCTTGCTTGCAGAAGGTACAACAGTTCTTCACAATGTACCTAATTTAAAGGACATTCAGACAATATTACAGGTCATTGAATGTCTGGGCGCACAATATCAGTTTGACATCAATACCAATACCTTAACCATTCATGTTAACTCATTAAAAAATGCTGAAGTGCCCTATGATCTTGTGAAAACAATGCGTGCTTCAATCTATGTTATGGGTCCGCTTTTAGCACGATGCGGCGAGGCAGACGTGTCGTTGCCGGGCGGTTGCGCAATTGGCGAGCGTCCGGTGGATATTCATCTATCGGGTTTTGAAGCGCTGGGAACTACCATAACAATTGAGCATGGCTATATTAAAGCACGTGTTGAAAAATTAAACGGCAATCGATTTATAATGCGGAAGGTTTCCGTTGGCGCCACTGCCAACATCATGATGGCCGCTGTGCTTGCAGATGGACAAACAATCCTTGAAAACTGCGCCATGGAACCTGATGTTGTTGATCTGGGCAATTTTTTAATAACAATGGGAGCAAAGATTGAAGGACTGGGGACAGAGCGCATCATTATCAATGGAGTAAAAAAACTGAAGCCGGTAAGCTACTCCATAATACCTGACCGCATAGAAGCAGGTACCTTTTTAATTGCAGGAGCTATCACCCGTGGTAATGTAACCGTTAATAATGTTATTCCGGAACATGTTAAGGCCTGTATTGATACCTGTGCCGACATGGGTTTTGTTATTTCAGGTAACGATAGCTCCGTTACCATTGAACCGTCAAAAAAATTGCAGGGCAGTATGGTACGCACTCTTCCCTACCCTGGCTTCCCTACCGACCTTCAGGCGCCAATCATGTCGCTTATGTGTACTATCCCCGGTATAAGTGTCATTATTGAAACCATTTTTGAAAACCGTTATACCCATGTTGGCGAACTACGGCGAATGGGTGCTGACATTGAAATAGAAGGAAATACTGCTATTATCAAAGGTGGTAAGCAATTGCAGGCTGCTCCGGTTTTAATGTCCGATCTGCGTGCAGGCGCTTCTCTGGTGCTGGCTGCGTTAGCTGCCAGAGGAAAAACCGAAATCCGCCGTATTTACCATACCGACCGTGGATATGAAAATTTTGAGCAAAAGTTACAGGCGTTAGGTGCCGATATAGTTAGAGTAAAAGGAGGAAAACCATAATGGTGAGAGGACTCTATACAGGTGCCAGCGGTATGATTGCACAGGAAGCACGTCTTGATGCTATTGCCAATAATCTGGCAAATGTTGATAAAGCAGCATATAAAAAAGACCTTACCCTTTTTAAAGCATTCCCTGATATGATTATCCGCCGCCTTAACGATGATGGGCTGGGTATTACTCCGGCTGGTTCGTATGATACCATGCCCTTTGTTGGTAAATTGGGTACCGGTGTTGAAGTGAACGAGGTATATACTATCCATGAACAGGGCTCGCTGATGCGTACTGAAAATCCATTTGACATGGCAATGGAGGGTAATGGATTCTTCACTGTCATGACCGAGCGTGGCGAACGATATACCCGTAATGGCGCTTTTACCCTGAATAAAGATGGAATACTGGTAACGCATAGTGGATTGCCTGTCCTGGGTCAAAATGGCATCATAAAATTACAGAAGAACAATTTTATGATCAATGAACGGGGTGAAATCCTGGTTAACTCTGCATTATCATTAAATCCTGATGATATGATTGGGCTAACCCAGAATAACTGGGAGCAGCCGGTTGTTATTGACAAACTAAAAATTGTTGATTTTGAAAACATCCGTGAGTTAAAAAAAGAAGGCGAATCATTATACCATGAAACACAATATTCTGGACCGGCATTGCCAGCCGAGGAATACAAGGTTATACAGGGATTCCTTGAAAAATCAAATGTAAATGCCGTCCGCGAGATGGTGGATATGATTGAAGTACAGCGAAGCTATGAAGCCAATCAAAAAGCAATGCTAACCCACGATCAGGAACTGGGAAGGCTTATCAATGAGGTTGCACGGTAAACTATATTTTTAATAATCTTATACTATCAATGGGCAAGTTCTGTCATGGACTTGCCTTTTTTATTCATTGCATCCCAATATGGCGATATTGCCAATAACCTGTTTACTACCTCAGGCATTACCTGAAGCGTATACTGTATCTCATCTTCAGTGGTATAACGGCTGAGGCTAAACCTGATAGAACCATGAGCAGAGGTAAACGTCACCCCCATTGCACGCAACACATGTGATGGCTCAAGTGAACCGCTTGAACAGGCAGAGCCAGAAGAAGCAGCAATCCCCTTTTCGTTGAGATACAATAAAATTGCCTCCCCTTCAATAAATTCAAAGCCAATATTGGTGGTATTATCCACCCTGTTGTTTTTATTCCCGTTCAAATGCGCATTGCTCAATTGCGACAGCAAGCCATTCTCTAATCTGTCGCGCAGACGTTTAACGTTAGCCACCTCTTCAGAATTTGATAGATGCTGCATTACCAGTTCGGCTGCTTTGCCAATACCAACAATACCGGGCACATTATGGGTGCCAGGCCTGCGGGCTTTTTCCTGATGTCCACCATACAGTAACGGTCGTAGCCGTGTACCTCTTCGAACATAGAGCACTCCAATCCCTTTGGGTGCATGAAACTTATGCCCTGATATTGCCAGCAAATCGCATTGCAATGCATTCACATCAACAGGAATCTTGCCAATTGCCTGTACTGCATCAATATGGAATGTAATCCCGCGCTGTTTGCAAAAAGCGCCAATTGTTTCCACCGGGAAGATTACACCCGTTTCATTGTTGGCGTACATAACCGATACAATAGCAGTATCATCGGTAACCGAATCAAAAAGAAAATCCACATCAAGGTTGCCTTCCCTGTCTACAGGAACATAGGTAACGCTATATCCTTCGCGCTCAAGCTGTCTGCATAAATTTAATACTGCCGGATGCTCAACCTTAGTTGTAATGATGTGTTTCTTATCACGGTAGTACTGCAATGTTCCCAGAATTGCCATGTTATCGCTTTCGGTTGCACCACTTGTAAAAACTATCTCATAATCATATTCCGCACCCAGCATGCGTGCCACCTGATTGCGAGCTTTTTCCATATCATGCTCAACATCACCACCAAAATCATGCATGCTTGATGGATTGCCATAGCGCCGGGTAAAAAACGGCAACATAGCTTCCAGCACTTCAGGTGCAACCATGGTCGTTGCATTATTATCCAGATATATAATGGTATTCATCACTTTACCTCTATCACTTCGATGTCGTTTTCTACAAACTCTTTTAATGTATCTTCAACCAGATTTTTCATGGTAACATCTGAAACAACACAATGAGCACAGTGCCTGCGTAACGCTACATATACTTTTTTTCCTTCAATATCAACAAGGTCGATATCACCGCCATCCCTCATCAAAACAGGGCGTATAACGTTGTGTATTGTCTCTTCAACAAGCTGCATACGCTTTATATTTGACATTGGCTTCATGGCAGTTGCTGCTGGTTGCGCTACAGCGCTGGCTAATTCTTCTTTCAGAATGTCCTCAATTTTTGGTATACATGAACCGCAAGCACCTCCAGCTTTGGTGTAATTGGTAACATCCTCAACCGTGGCAAGATTATTTTCCCTGATAACCCGACGTATTACATTTTCAGTAACACCAAAACACTGGCATATAACCGCTCCCTCATCTTCTTGTTCATCTTCAATGGTTTCACCTTTTATTTTTTTTATGGCTTTTTCCAGTGCTTCCTGCCCCATGACCGAGCAGTGCATTTTTTGGTCCGGAAGCCCACCTAAAAAGTCAACTATATCCTTATTGGTAATTCTTGCTGCTTCTGCAATGGTTTTACCCTTTATCATCTCGGTTAGTGCCGAGGACGACGCTATTGCACTGCCGCAGCCAAATGTTTTAAATTTAGCATCTACAATTACATCGCCGTCAAGCTTCAAATACAGTGTCAGAGCATCGCCGCACACAATACTACCAACCTCAACAACAACATCGGCATCGGGTATTTCACCAACATTTTTAGGGTTGGTATATAATTCTTTTACTTTGTCGGTATATTCCCACATGGTTATCTCCTGTTACCGCGCATTATACAATACATCACAACGCAAAATCAGCACACAATCGTTGTTACTCTCTATCGCCAATTGCTCAATCCTTAATTACTACCAATATAGTAGTATATTTTATGTTTGTCAATAAAAATTTTAAAAAATACTCTGCGGGCGATAGTTACTATGAAATAAATACCATAATGGCTTTGAGGTATTCTGTTTCGGGACAATATATACTGACAGGATGATCGGCAGGCTGTAGATATTTCCCGGTAATAGTAACCTCACGGCCGGCATCACGTGCAGCAGAAAACACAATTTTCTGAAACAATTTCATATCAACAAAACGAGAGCATGAACATGTTAATACAAATGACAGCGGAGGCACCTTTTTAAAAATTTTTACATTTAATTCTTTATAACCGCGCAATCCCTGCTGTATTGCCGATTTACTCTTAATAAGCGCAGGAGGATCACATATGATTACATTCTGGGGGATATCATTGGTATTGATATAATCAAAAACATCCGCCTTTACACCTGCATGCCGTTTGCCAACATTATTTAATTCACAATTTTTTTGTGCAATTGAAAGAGCATATCCGGAGCTATCGACCGAGACAGCCTTTGTTGCACCTCCCATCAATGCCGCAACAGAAAACCCACCGGAATATGCAAACAGATTGAGGACATCTTTGCCATTGGCAATAGATTGAATGCGCAATCGGTTATCACGCTGGTCACAGTAAAAACCAGTTTTTTGCCCTTGTATCACATCAACATAAAATTCCATCCCATGTTCGTTTATGGTAATGAAATCCGGGGTTTGCCCATGAAGCTGAGCATGTACTTCCGGCAGCCCTTCCATCTTTCTTCCTTCGTGATCACTGCGCTCATAAATACTGAACGGCTGCAGCTTCTCCTGTATAATCTGCACGATAGTTCCTTTTAAGCGATCCATCCCTGATGTTAAAAACTGTACAACACAATGCCCATTATACCAGTCAGCAATGAGTCCCGGCAGCATATCTCCTTCAGAATGCACCATCCTGAAGGCATTGGTACTCTTTACAACCCCGGATTCAACCCTTAATGCATACGCGTTCATCAATCGTCGGGCAATCAAATCATCATCAGGTTTTGTATCGCTGAATGTTAATAGCCGCATGGCTATCTGTGTTCGGCTGTTGTAATATCCCCATGCAATCACAGTACCATCATATGAACACAGAGGAACCATTGCACCATCATCTGCATCAACAGTTGCTATCGCCCCTGAAAAAACCCATGGATGCCTTTGCAGTACTGATTTTTCTTTTCCTTGTTTTAAAATTACTTTTTGCATAGTCATTATACTGCGCTACTACTTCATCTGATATGTCATAACGGCATGATACACCACAATACCATACGCAACCGCTACATTGAGCGAATGTTTGATGCCAAACATTGGTATCTCAATAGCCGCATCACACATAGCCAGTACATCATCGCTTACACCATGCACCTCATTGCCAACAACAATACACAGTGGATAGGAATAATTATAGGTTGTATACGCTACACCTGTTGTTGTGTGCTCCAGTGCTGCAATCACAAAACCCTGATTTTTTAACATCCGTATTATCTGGATTGGTTTGGTAGAATGCTCCCACGGCACACTTTCGGTACTGCCCAGCGCAGTTTTTTCAATCTCTTTTCGTGGAGGATGTGGAGTATAGCCACAGAGATACATGTAGGCAATTCGCGCAGCATCAGCAGTCCTGAACATGGAGCCAACATTATACAGGCTTCTAATATTTTCCAGAATGGTTACAACCGGAAACCGCTGTAATCTGAATAATTCATTTTTATCGGGACGATTGCTCTGTATATCGTCGTAGGATAATTTCTTCATTACTTTTTTTCATAAAGTAACATTGTTATAAACTTTTTGTGCTGATACCCTGCCACATCCCTTTTGGTCCCTGCCCTATACGCCAGAATGCCACATTGTCAATAGACATCGATGAGTACAGCTTTAGCCTTTCGTATAATGCACGTTCATCATTAAAATATACGCGCACTTTAATCTTTTCTTCATATTCAAAATATGATCCATTCTCAGGATCATACCGGGGCTGGATATTGGATGTTTGCATAACCTGTTCTATATGGGTATAATGCATTGATTTATTAAAATTTTTATCCTGCCAGCATCGTCCATATAACGGCAAACCCATGATTAGCTTTTGCTGCGGTATAAAGCTCTTTGCAAATTCACCAACCTCTCTGCACCATGATAGCCCTGCAATAGGACCAGGGTTACTACCATACCAATGCTGATCATATGCCATGATGATAATCCTATCCACCAGTGCTGCAATAGAAGGATAATCATACGCATCCGCAATGCGGCTTCTCCGTGCTGGCAAAGCAATTGATACTACCTTGCTTTTACCCAGATTGGCGCGTAATTCTGATAAAAAGCTAAAAAAATAGTGAGCATCTGATGAAGCAACGGATTCAAAATCAATCTGAACTCCATCAAATTTTTGTGAAATCCGGCAAATATCCTTAATAAAACCTTTTCGCACCTTAAAATCAGGATGTATTATAAAATGTGTTAGTGCATAATTATCAAGAATTGCTATAACGATATGGTGGCGTATTCTATTTTCAGCTTTTATTGCAGGTGGTGCGTAATCGTCTGTAATTTGTCCTTTGCCGTTTACCTTAGCACTGAAATAACACAAATCGGTAATTTTTTCCTCACCGGTCAGCTTATCCTCTTCACCTTTCATAAGATATGCCCATACCTCATTAAAGGAAAGGCTTTCTGCCATTGAATATGCATTGATGGTGTTATTTGATTGTCCATCTGATGATGTATTATAGAGATTAATTCTTGATGAACATTCCAGTAAAAATAGAAGCACTGCAAGCACCAATAGTATACATTTTTTCATAATAAATCCTTGAAAATGGAATAGTAGAAACTTCCCATTTGTTATTAAAATTACAATAATACCTCATTACATATGTCGGTATATTACGGCTTTATTCAATACTTTTTGTTTCAATTGACTTTCAATTAGCTTGTAATAACTTGTTGACCTTTTCAATTAACATATCTTCATTGATTGGTGCTGCCATATAATCAGCAGCTCCTCGCTCTAATGCATCAAAAACAGCTAAAGGTTCGTTGCGGGATGATACAATAAAAACCGGTATTTTTGTAAATTCTTTAACAGAATATAATCGCTCCAGTAAATATAAGCCATCGATGTTTTTTAAAAAAATATCCATAACTATTAATGGTGGATTCATCTCTTTAATCTTTTCAAAAATTTCCAGTGGATCGGCTAATAATTCAATTTTTAAGCCAGCAGTTGTTAATACAAAGCGTATAAATTCAGCAAAACGGTCATTATCAAATATTAATAAAATTGGATTCATACTTTCTACCCTACTTAAGCTGTCTCAATAGCATATTGCGTATTCGTGTGCTCTCAAAAACGCGCACCACCCTGCGATTGCTGTCATACCGTAAATCCACAATAATATTATGTACCTTTTTGTTTTTTATTGTATCATAAAATATCATAACCTTAGGATTCATGAAGTTTATCCGTGAAATTTCCTCAATCCGTGCTACCTCATAAACTCTTACCTTTTTGCGTGTATCCATGCTTATCTTTTCAGATTCAAGCATGATGAAATCCCCTGCTTTTAAAAATGGAGTACCCTTATTTAAGGATAGCCCCAGTACCTTAATAAACCTATGGATGTCATCAGTTGAATACAGGTAATTGGATAAACTTAATATATATCGTAAAGCTTTTTCAACACCCATGGGAATCCTGAATGGTGTTGCACTTGTTAAGGCATCATACATATCACATATACCAATCATACGGGCTAAATCGGGCAATTCACTGTATTGATTTTCAAGGGTTTTGTCCTTATCGGTTTCCCTGAATGGATAGCCCGGACTTTGCAATTTACGATGGTGAAATAGTGCAACATATTTTATACTATTGGGAACAACCTTTTTCCCTGTTGAATCAACGACACTGTCCAGAATTCGATACCCTTCACGAGTATGTTCCAGCACCTTTTTAAATTCATCCTGTGATAACAGACCTGGTTTCTGAATGATAGATTGCTCAACTCGCAGTTTCCCGATATCATGAAGATATCCTGCAAGCGCTGCCAATTTAACCTTATCACCGGTTGACATCTCCTTATATACTAAAATCATTGCAAGCAAACCAACATTGACCGAATGGGTATAGGTGGTATAATCAAAGTCTTTTATATCTTTTAAAAGCGATAGCACTCCACCGGTTTTATCCTCAGGACGCAAACTGTCCACAATGGCTGCTAAATGATTATGTGATTGCAAAAACTGAGCATGGGTCATTTTCCCATTTTTACGTATATCCGTATACATCGTTGCCGTATCATCTGCTATGGCCTTTAACTTTTTCATGTCAATGATTTCACGGTCATAAACACCAATTGATTCAGTAACACGGGGAATAAAAAATTTTATGCCTTCTTCAGATTTATTTTTTAACAACTCATCATCAAGCGCCTGCCCGGCAGAAAATACTGTATTCCCCTGCTGGTCCAATACATCAAAGGTTAAAAGCTTATCACCACTTAATTTTTTTAAATACGAAACAGATATCTCCTGAAAACGGGATGTATCAATAGTAATATTGTTATCCATAGTCTGCTAAAATATTTTAAATTTGAATCAATTATGATACACTATTGTAATAGTTGCAATATTTTTTTTCTTTATTTTTCATGAAATGTACGATAGTTACTGTATATATAACCACCATGAAACGATACTGTATAGTCATCATAATAGCAATTGCACTCGTCTTCAACACCATTGCCTGTTATAAACAGCATATTCCTTCCGATGGCGTATATACCGTCTGGGTACACTCGGATATTCAACCCACAAAAAAATCAGAACGATGGCATTATGCAAGGGCTATAGACGATATTATGAATATTAAACCGCATCCTATCTTTGCCATTATAGCAGGAGATATCGTACAACACAAAGAAGCAGAAGAAGATTATCAATGGTTTATAGAATTACGAAAGAAGGCAGAAATTAACTATTGGTACGAAATTGCCGGAAATCACGAATGGAAAAATATGCCAGCATATAATACATATATTGGCAAACCATTACGTTATACTGTACTTTTTGGAAATATTATTTTCATATTCATGTCAAATGAACGTGGCAGGCCACCAACCTATATTTCCGATGAAACTTTCTTATGGTGGAAAAATATTGTTATTACAAATCAGGATAAAAATATCATAACAGTAACGCATGCACCATTAAAAAACAGCAATTTAATAGGGACAGTATCAAAAAAGCATATAATCATAAACTCAGAACGATTTGAGAAAGTTTTACAACAGTACCACGTTGATATATGGATAAGTGCACACATACACTTACCTGCATGGATAGGCCAGAATAGTAAAATCATCCCTGAATTTAACAATACTCTTTTTATCAATGTTTATGGTATACGAAAAGACCCGACAACCAATGTTGAGTCACGAATATTTTTCTTTACTCATGGGTCAAAAAAAGTTTTAATACGATTGCGTGATCATGAAGCAGAAACATATAAAAGTACTTATGATATCAATCATAAACTGCACTATCCTTTTACCTGTAATAATTGTCTTCCCGAAATGATACAATAGTGTATTTTTGTGTGGGCACAGGCATTGGTTAATTGGTAAAAGGCTTTATTATTGTTTCCAGCTATTTTTTAATAATGAAAATATAGTTTTAGCGTTACCCATAATACTATCAATTGCAATATTGCAATTATCTTTTATAACAGATATTTAAAAAAATACTTGCCATATTTACTTAATGTTAAAAGATTTACTTTGTGATATTTCATTATAGTTTAATATTGATTACCCGAGGTGAGCTATGAAAAAAAATGTTGGTCCAGCAGACAGGTACATACGAGTTCTTATTGGAGTTTCTTTATTAATTAATATTTTTATTGTAAAACCGGGCGCTATAGGTACAATCATTTTACTGGCATTGGGACTGGCTGTTTTATATTCAGCATATAGCGGCTATTGCTGGATATATGATCTTCTAAAGATAAGCACATGTAAAAAATCAAATGATGCTGAATAACAACAATAGTTTCATTAAAATAAAATAATAAGGGGTCTGACATGGTGTACCCCTTATTATTTTATAGTTTCTCCCCTTTTGTGTCATTATAGTACCATGAGCTTATTCCGGAAACTATCTCTCTTGTTGAAATCCACATAAATCTATTCATATACATATTCAAAGCATAGAGTGCTTCGTTTGTACTGGCAAAGTGAAGTCGATTGTCGTCATTATGAGCTTCATTATTAGTAACAGGTTTGTTATTCACTGTGTGCTCTTTATTCAATATATACTATTGTGCAGCAGCATCGCTACATAAAATCACCACCGTACATCTTCTTACAACAACTGTCAACAATGCACATTCATAGAGTAAAAAAATATTAATGTTAAGCTTTTATTGTATGGAACTATCGCACATACTATACGTATACTGTATAGTACAATCCATAGCTATTGTAGAATCATAAAATATTAATTTTCAATAAAAAAATTTTTGTTATTTACAAAATTGTAGTATAGTTTAATTAGTATTAAAGTTTATTATAAAATTTTAAATTATCAAAAAACTATAATCCAGGGGGAATGTATGGATGTTAACAAAACATTAGAATCCATCCAGAATCAAATTAAGGAGATTCAGGATGGAAGGAAAGATAAGATTGCTATGATTGTATTCAGTGGTGATCTTGATAAGCTATTAGCTTCCTTCATTATTGCAACAGGTTCTGTAGCAATGGGCATGGAAGCTGTTATGTTTTTCACATTCTGGGGCACTCCTGCCCTACGAGACAAGAACAAAAAGGGGAAAGGCAAAAATCTTTTTGGGAAGATGTTTGGTTTTATGTTACCAAAAGGTGCATTAAAGGTTAAACTCTCCAGAATGAACATGGGTGGAATGGGGACTGGTATGATGAAATACTTGATGAAGAAGAAGAATATTGAGAATTTAGATGGCATGTTAGCTTTAGCCGGAGAGCTTGGGGTAAAAATTTATGTATGTGAAATGTCAATGGATTTGATGGGTTTCAAAATGGATGAAATGATTGATTATCCAGGACTGCAATCAGTTGGTGTAGCAACCTTTTTACAGGAAGCACTCGATAGCAAGATTCAGCTTTTTATTTAATAAAAATTTTTTTAAATTTATTCTTGTCTTATATATGTTATTACTTTATACATAAGTAAGAATGACGGGAAGTTATTGTATTGTTAATGTTATAGTATATAGTATATAGTATATAGTATATAGTATTGTAACAATTAATTAAGGAGGAAATTATGAGTGACATTAAAGCTGATGTAACAATGGATTTAAAAGGATTGGCCTGTCCATTACCTGTTGTAAAAGTATCACAGCAGATTAAAAAGATGCAGGTTGGACAAGTCTTAATGGCAGAAACAACCGATCCCGGTGCTCTTGCAGATTTTCCGGCATGGGCAAAAACCAGTGGTAATGAGATCATTGATACTGTGAAAGATGGTACTACTACAAAATTTTTTATCAAAAAGCTAAAATAACACAGTAATGCTGTGAGGTGAACAATGTCAGGCTATTTATCATATTTTATTCTTATTCCTATGGTTTACATAGCCTTTGCAACCTTGATTTTTGGGCTTATCTATAGATTTTATAGTATATGGAAAGCTCCTGCTCCTGTGGGTACAGGAGCTATATTTCCTAAAAAAGGTTCAAAGGTATCCGGACTCATCTATGACGCTATGCTGGTCCCGATGGCATACGCTAAGCAAAAAGGTTTCTGGTTTATCATAATGCTTTTTCACATTGCATTCTTTTTTCTTTTTCTTGGTCATCT
Source organism: Spirochaetota bacterium (assembly GCA_035420565.1). Lineage (GTDB taxonomy): Bacteria > Spirochaetota > UBA4802 > UBA4802 > UB4802 > UBA4802. The sequence continues at coordinate 22,105 of DAOLVF010000029.1, forward strand.
GGAATTAGTAGCTGATTTTAAATTCATCCAGATTATCCCTCATAGAATTTTTCTGGGTGGCGGTTTAGTGGGCATCATTCTTATGCTTACAACACTGTATTTCCTCTTCAGACGATTTGGAACTCCCTACCGTGAAATCTCCATACCGGAAGATTTTATCATCCTGCTTGTTTTGTTTTTTTGTATACTTTTTGGTTCAATACTCCATTTAGCAGAACGGTACAGCGATTGGGGTGCAGTGCTCAGGGTTGATATTAATGTATACAGAAACTGGCTCCAAAGTTTGCTATTGTTTAAACCCCAGCTATCGTATAATATTACTGAACTATCGCACTATACAATACTGGTACTGCATGTTCTTTTTGCCAACATCTTCCTCATGATGTTTCCATTTAGCAAAATGATACATTCGGTTTTTACTTTTTTAGCACATTACCGTAAAAGGAACTAACCATGGAAAGGGAAAAAGTACTGGAACTTAAACAGGTCATTGGAAAAAAGTTGAACAGACCCATGCTGTATTATCTTGATCTCTGTACACGATGCGGTTTGTGTTATGATACCTGCCATGTTTACCAGGGTATACCAAAAAAAGAGTATTCACCGGTAGGCAGGGCTGAGGTTGTCCGCAGGGTTTTCAGAAAATATTTTAAGCCAGCAGGAAAATTTTTCCCATGGTGGGGTGATGCACATGAATTTGATGAAAACCTTATGGAAGAACTGCGTGAAGCAGCATTTTCATGTACCGGCTGTCGCCGTTGCACCATGTTTTGTCCTTTTGGTATAGATATGCCCTATATATTGGGGATTGCAAAAGAATTGCTCATAGCGTATGGCAATGCACCTGAAGAACTGGTTATGCTAGCTGATGGTGCGGTTGAAAAAGGCAAAAGCATCGATATGTTTAAAGAAGGCTTCCGTGGGGTAATAAAGGATTTAGAACAGGAAGTTCAAAAGCTTATTGGTGCATCATCAAGTGATGGATTAATTCCCATGGAAAAACACGGAGCCAATATACTTTTTGTTGGCTTATCAGGGGCGCATTCAATAATTTATCCTGCTGCAATCTTTAATGCCGCTAAAGAGGACTGGACGCTGAGCTATTTTGAAGCGGTAAACTTTGGCTATTTTGCAGGTGATAGCGAAAAGTCAAATTTTATTGCCAATAGAATCATCAATGAGGCAAAAGCACTGGGAGTTAAAGAGATAGTTATTGTTGAATGCGGCACAGCATACAGGATACCAAAATTTTTGATGGGACCTTTGCCCTTTAAAGTAAGCAGCATCGTTGAGGTAATTTACCGCTATATCAAAGAAGGCAGAATCAAAATTAAACAGGGCATTATATCAGAACCGGTAACATGGCATGATCCCTGTCAGTTAGGAAGGAATGGAGGCATTTACGAACAACCCCGTGAGATATTGCAAATAATGGCAAACGATTTTCGTGAAATGAATCCAAACTGCGAATATAACTGGTGCTGCGGTGGCGGCGGTGGTTTAGTTGCGCTTGATAATGAAGAATTCAGGATTAAAAGTGGCAAACCTAAAAAGGAGCAAATTGAGAAGAGCGGTGCTTCAATGGTTGTAACTGCCTGTGAAAATTGTCATTTACAACTGTCTACTATAAGTCAGGGATATAATATGGGAGTAAAGGTTGAATCCTTAACAAAACTTGTAGGCGAGAACTTAATTATATAACGTAACCATGAAGGGGCAAAGATATTTGCCCCTTATATATCATTCTATTTTTTTTCTAATTAATTCTATAAATTCATCACTTTTTTTATATGGCTGCATCATTGATATGTCAGCAAATATATCCAGCGCTGTATTAAAATCTTTTAAAGCAAAACATATCTGCCCATAAAGATAATTAAATTCTTTATGATCTGGTTTTTCTTTTAATGCTAACAAAATAGCCTGTTTAGCATCTTCATAATGCCTGTTTTTAAATAACAACTTTGCTTTTAGATAGTTATATGATGCAGGTATGGACATTGTAGAAATTGAATTTAAAATGGCAAGAGCATTGTCATAATTTTTCTTTTTATAGAATGTAACTGCTTTTTTTAAATAATTGTCAA
>DAOLVF010000030.1:0-23151 GCA_035420565.1 Spirochaetota bacterium
ATTATAGGATAGTTATATGAAAGATAGTATTTAGAGCAAGATTTATTTTTTATAATGTTATATTTATTGTTCAAGAATATGAATGCACTCATAATTAAGATGTAAACAAGGCTTGAAAGAGATGAAAATGCTTAAAAAATGCAGTTGAGATTATTGACAACACAAGATATAACTTTGTGAAAAATGGGCAACATAAGAAATTACTCTCGATACTATAATCAGGTGTGTTTGAAGTTACGCAATTATAAATAAAAATTTGAAAAAATTCCTTGACTTCCGCTTCATTTTTAATCTTATATTAAAATCAAATAAGAAATTCTATGTGATAAATGCAGTTTGGAAATCAAGAGATAAAATTCAGTGAACCTGATTATTATTGGGTCGATATGTTGGTGATTATTAACGAAGATTATTGGTAAAAATGAGGGAAGCCAGATCAACGATGTCTTTCTAAAGATTGTATATACTGTTATAAGCAATCATATCGTGAACATATTTTTACTCAATAGAACAATGTTTTTTGAATAAGCTTTTTATATTTTTGATTCAAAATATAGATTAATTAAAATGGAGGAAACGAAAAATGCGTGCAACTCATCTTATTGTTACGATAACATTTGTACTTATGAGCTATGTTTCTGTTCAGGCTAAAACAGTTCTGGATTATTATTGCTTAATACCAGACGAGTTTTTTCAATGTGAGGATGATGTCAAGATAACCCGCAATTATAAGCTCAATCAGATAAAATACAAGAATATCAAAGCGGGTTACATTCGCGCTGAGTCGGAAAGAAATCCCATGGAAGTGGCATTGTTTAAGGACATAAAAAGCAACAAGGATGTTGTGGCTGTGAACATTAAGTGCGGACCAGGTTGCATGTGCAACCGGTTTGCTCTTTTACAGTTTGATGCAAATGGCAAGGCTATCAATATCACTGCTTCTATTTTTCCCAATGAAAATTTGATATGGAAGAAAATTAAAAGGACCGATGTGGATGCATACGAATTTATTCTTCCCGAAGTTGGTACCACCATTAAAGTTGTACACGCTGATACGGGTGAAGAATTGGCACAAATTTTCTGGCGTGATGGTAAATTTGTGTTACAGTAGAAAAACAAATAAAAAAGTTATGGTTAAGTATTAAGTACAACACCTTGTGTTAAGGGTGTTGCACTGGGCGTATAACAATCAGGGGAGATAATCTTCTCTGAGGGGCGAAAACACCTCAATTGTTGCCAATCAGCTCCATGACATGTACTAAATTAATTGTTAGTAACTATCGCTCTTAATTATAATGGAACAACTGGAGAAAACGATGAAAGTAAAGAAATTACGATGTGAACACTGCTCGTTACGAGCAACTTTTGACAGAAGTCCTCGTTCACTGATTGGCAGACTATGGCGCTGGCATATTACATGGTGTCCCGGATGGAAAGCGTATAGTAATTCTTTAACTGAAGAAGAACGAGGAGAGTTGATAGCAAAATATTCATTATAAATATAAAATAGGGAAACATATTGCCTATAGTTTTTATACGTTGCACATCCAGGGACTTTTGAAGAAGCAGTCTTTTTTAATTATTGTGATGTTTATGGTGACATAACAATTGATTGAGCTTTCACAGTGTCTTCGTCAAAATCTGACAGGATAAGTATTACTATACCATTATTCACATTTAAGATAAAAAATACTGGTAAAATCCTCACTATTTAACAATTATTCAATAAAATCTATTGACAAAATTTGGTTTGGATTAATTAAATTGTCACTTACAAATCAATAAAATGCAATAAGTGTAAAGTATGCAGTTTAACGTTTTGCCATCTTCCTTACAGGGTGAGGTCGTTATACCCGGTTCTAAATCGCATACCATACGGGCCTGTGTATGCGCTCTTCTTGCTAATGGTACTTCAACCATAAAAATGCCCCTTGATTCAAGTGATACACGTTCCTGCCTTGGTATGATTCAACGGTTTGGGGCAACGGTAACACAGCACAACGATGAATGGGTTGTTACCGGTTGCGGCATTCCTGCCGTTCCGGATGATATCATTGATATTGGCAATTCGGGGACATCGCTTTATTTTGGAATTGGTGTTGCATCGCTTGTCAATGGTATCACCGTATTCACCGGCGACAATCAGATACGCAACAGGCCTGCGCAGGACCTGCTTACTGCAATTACAGAATTAGGAGGCTGGGCAGTTTCAACGCGTAGTAATGGCAAGCCGCCGGTTATTGTGCAGGGACCTATAACAGGAGGGCATGTTGCAATCAGGGCAATTACCTCACAGTATGTATCATCACTGCTTATAGCAACACCGATGGCAAAAAACAATACTATCATTGATGTGCCCCTGCTCAATGAAGCTCCCTATGTTGGCATGACATTGTGGTGGCTTAATGAGCTTGGTATTGAATACCATGCCAAGGGGTATGACCAGTTTATTATACGTGGAGGGCAAACCTACAAACCATTTTCAAAATACATCCCTGCTGATTTTTCATCGGCAACGTTTTTTATGGTTGCGGCTGCCATAACAGGTAGCACGGTAAAACTTAAGGGGTTAGATATTAATGATACCCAGGGCGATAAAGAGGTGGTTACAATTCTAAAGCAGATGGGCGCTGATATTGCAATACTTCCCGATGCAATTGTTATTACCGGTAAGCCACTTAAAGGTGGCGAGTTTGACCTTAATGCAATTCCGGATGCTCTTCCTGCACTGTCAGTATGCGGATGTTTTGCTGAGGGCGAAACGCGGCTGGTGAATGTACCACAGGCACGGGTTAAGGAGACAGACCGAATTGCAGTGATGTGTGCTGAATTAAAAAAAATGGGTGCTGATATAGAAGAGCTTCCTGATGGGCTTGTCATCAGGCAAAGTCAATTAAAAGGTGCTCCCGTACAGGGACATCATGATCATCGTGTTGTGATGTCGCTTGCAGTTGCCGGATTGGCTGCACAAGGTCATACCGTTATTGATACAGCGCAGGCGGTGGATGTTACCTTCCCTAATTTTGTTGAACTTATGCTGCAACTGGGTGCTGCAATTGAAAGGGAGGAGTCATGATGCTCAGGGGAGTGCGTGGAGCAATAACCGTTGATGAAAATACAAAAGAAGAAATAGTATCAAGGACCAAGGAGCTTTTGCAGGCGATAGTTACTGTCAATGATATCCATACTGATGATATAGCATCAGCCATATTTACTGTCACTGATGATTTGAATGCCGAGTTTCCTGCAGTTGCTGCCCGTACTATTGGCTGGATTCATATACCCCTTTTATGTTCCCGAGAGATACCAATCCCTGGTTCACTGGGCATGTGCGTACGGGTTCTTTTGCATATCAATACCAATAAAAAACAGGATGAGATTGTGCATGTATATCTGCGCGATGCTAAAAAGTTGCGACCGGATATTGGTACACCTGAGCAGGATAAATACTATCTATCGCACGATTGAGAAGAATTGTGCAGATGAATACTAAATAAAAATAATATGTACCGGGTACATTCAATGAAGCAAATCAAGTATTTAGTAGTGTCGATTATATGCTATGGAGTTGTTGTAAGCACTAATGCTATTCTGTATGCACAGGCTGAACGTGAAATTGAACTGACTGCTCAGGAGATATTGGCACGAGTTGACCGAATAATGCAATATCCTGATGGCATTTTAAAAGGATATATCATGTATATTACACCTGATGGTTCATCGCAAAAATTACAGATTACAGGGTATATTGCAAATAATCAGTTTTTATTTGATGTCAGCAAACCTGCACGCGGTAGCATGCAAAAAATATTGTACCGGATTGGCGGTGAGGATTTGTGGGTATATGATATGGCAGCGAAAGCACTATACCATAAAATGGGTGTTGATAAGTTTGATGATATACTGGCAACCAACTTTTTTTATACTGATCTGTCCAATGCTGATTTGCAGAGCAATTATGTTGCAACGATTGATGGCTCTGTGATTATAAAGAATAATGATTGTTACAAACTAACCCTTGATCCAATTGATAAAACCGGTATCTATGGAAAATTAACCTTATATGTGGTAAAAAAAACCTATATCCCATTGCGTATAGATTACCATGATAGGGATAAGGTTATTTTTAAAACACTGTCTATAACAAAAGTAGCGGAGAAGGATGAAAAATCATTCCCTGTACGATATGATATGCTTGATATCAAAAAAGGTACAATGACGATACTTGAATTTAATAGCATAGAAGACGGTGTCAGGGTTGATGCAGAGTTATTCAGACCGGAGAAGTTAGGAGATTGATGGTGGCACAGTTTTTTGTCGATTCTGCTGGCAGTGATAATAGCATCATCATCACAGGGAAGGATTTTTATCATTTAACAACGGTGCGCCGGGCAAGCTTAGGTGATGCTATACAGATAATTGATAATAACGGTATGCAATACCATGCAACCATCACACAAATAGATGATGGAAAGATAGTTGCAACAATAACAGAGAAACTTCACTATCCTGATATTCATGTACAGTGTACATTGTGTGCTGCACTGTTAAAGGGCAAAAAGTTTGACCTTGTTATCCAGAAAGCTGTTGAAATAGGAGTAAAACAAATAATTCCTGTTGTTACGCAGCACACCATACCGGATGTTTCGGGCAAAGAAGATAAAAAGGTTGAACGCTGGCAGTCAATTGCAAGCGAAGCCTCAAAGCAATGCTTACGCAAAGAGGTGCCAGCGGTTCATAATGTTATGCCTTTTGAAGATGTCATAAGGCTTCCAAAAGAGATTGGTATTATGGCACATGCTGACCCCAAAGCGATAAACTTACGGAATTTTTTAAAAGAACAGGTAAAACATAACAACGTTATGCTGCTCATAGGACCTGAAGGGGGGTTTTCAAAAAAAGAGGTTGAAATTGCACGACAATATGATTGGTTTGTACTATACAGTGGTGCAACACAGCTCAGAGCTGAAACTGCAGCTATCGTTTTGCCGGCAATCATTTTATATGAATGGGGATATGAATAACAGGATAGTAGTATGAAGATCAGGGTAAACGGGATAGATATTGAATTTGAGAAGAAAACCCTTAAAGAGCTTCTTGATCTTTACAGGTTTAATCCATCAAAAATCGTGGTTGAGAAAAATGGGCGAATCATTGATAAAGAACAGTATGCAACTGAAGTTTTGAAAGATGGCGACGTTCTTGAAATTGCGCGATTTGTTGGTAGAGGATGAATGACAAATTCCATGCTCTGACGGAATCTTTGCTTACACAAGAAGAACTGCAACATTGCATTTTGTTGTTGTTTTGCCTGGGCGATAGCTCATGTGATGACCCATTGCTTGAAGAATTGCAAATTCGGGGCTATATCGTCAAAGAAAAAGATAATCGTATCATTACTCAAAAGGGCAAACAATATCTATCAGGGCTTATGCAAAAGCTGGCACAATTTCATAATGCAGGTGAAATTATTTTCCAGCACTATGTTGACAGGGAACTATCGCCAATAAAAAAAGAGATACATGAAATACGCATGCAGTGGCGCGCTGTTCGTGATAAACGATTAGCGCGTAAAGCGGAATTGCAAAAAATGGGGAAGGATAAATCAGCTTTGCAAAAGGATAGTATTTATAAAGCACTGCAAAAAGAGCAGAATGCATTGCGCACACACCTGAAACATACCGAAAAAAAGTATCATAAAAAATTAGCAAATCATGTAAAAAATGTAGGAATGCTCCCCTGAAATACATCATGCAAGGGTGCATACTCAATGGTGATGCAGTGATACTATTAATATTATTGAATGCGGTGTAAAACGATTGTATGAAAAAAGCGTTGATGGCATTTTGTGATAGTGATGGTGCTATCTATAAGCATCCCGCTGCCATTGCAGCATTTAGAAGCGGCAGGCGGTTTGTTGCCGTTGAACAGGAAGAACTCATGCCGCTTCCCGATGGGAGTACATTGTATGTATTGCCGGGACGGTTCCCCGTTGAAGGAAGGTCGTTTAAGTCTGTGAGCAATTTCAATGGCAATGAAATTTTGGCTGTGGCTGCTTTTTTAAGCTCGGGCTATTTAAGGACATATCTACCAGCATACATAAAGACTCCCGATGCTCCACTATTGTCATTATGGGCGTACTGCGGGGTGGTTTTTGTAGGAGATGATTTTTATGTGCCAGCAATGCGTATTGATCCTGACCAACGCTCTGACCCCGCCCTTCATCGTAATGATGGTGAACTTTTTAAAACAATAAAGACTATTAAGAAGGAATATCCCGGCAATAGCCTGGTTAAGCAGTTAATAACCTGTTCCACTAAATACGGATGTTTATGTGCACGCAATTTTTTCTTAAGCCGTTATGAGGCACCTATACCCACCACACGAATGTGTAATGCGCTATGTCTGGGTTGCTTTTCATTTCAGAAAGATACCGGTATACATGTTTCGCAATATCGCCTCACGAAAGAGCCATCGCCCGAAGAGATTGCGCAGGTAATGCTGCACCATATTGAACGGGTTGATAGGGCGGTTGTTAGTTTTGGACAGGGTTGTGAAGGCGAACCGCTTATGCGGGCAAAGGATATAGCACGGGCAATAACGCTGGTTCGTAAAAGAACAAACAGGGGAACAATTCATATGAATACCAATGGTTCAAAGCCTGAGGCTCTTACTATGTGTATTGACGCTGGACTTGATTCGGTCAGGGTAAGCCTTAATTCCCCAACTGAAGAATATTACACCAGGTACTATCGCCCTAAAAATTATTATTATAACGATGTATTACAGAGTATTGCATTGGCCTGTAAAGCTGGTATATTTGTTTCATTAAACCTTTTCTTTTTGCCGGGTTTTACCGATGCAGAGAGTGAGGTAAAAAATCTTTTTTCATTTCTTGACAGATTTCCTGTTGATATGATACAGACACGGAATCTGAATATCGATCCGGATTATTATTTAGATACGATTAGTTTTGTTGATGAACCTGCGCTTGGTATTCGTACGTTGCTTGCTACCTTGCGGGAGCGGTATCCTGATATACGGTTGGGCTATTACAATCCGCCCAAAGAAAGTTTTTAGTGGATGTGAATCCTGTGGCAATTAAGGAAATCTTGTAATTATTTTGATTCCGGGTCAAGCCCGGAATGACTTTGAGAAATAATGTTATCTTCTGAGGGAGTGATGTAAATGGAAAATATCATTAAGGACCCAATTGTGTATGCACGGGAGGTCGTAGGCAGGGACCCATTGGCTACATTTTTAGGAATAACGGTAGAAGAAGTTAAGCATGGCTATGCGCGGTGTGCTGTTACCGTTAAACCTGAATATTGTAATGCAGTTGAACGCGCGCATGGTGGCATTATTCATGCTGTGGCAGATCAGGCATTTGCTGTTGCAAGCAATTCAATGGGTACAATGGCCGTTGCTTTGAGTATGACATTACAGTATCTCCAGGCTGCACTGGTTGGCGAACGTATATTTGCAGAGGTTATTGTAATTCATGCTGGTAGAAAAGTAAGTTCATGGCGTGTTGATGTACGAGGTGTAGATGATAAAATTATTGCAACGGGAGATGCTGTAGCCTATCACAAATAAATTTGCTGTTGCTGCATGGTATGATGCTGACGTACCATAGTGTTGATTATATGGCTTGTATAATCACTGAAGGCGACACCATAGATGATGGTGAAATATCTTAAAGTATCTGGCGTAAGGCATCATACAGGAAGTAAGCGCCAAAACTATATAACATAACAACAGTTATGATACTAACAGCCGTTTTGAATTGCTTTCCTAAAAATGAAGCGCCTGCAAATGATACCATTGATAAAAGGAATAACCATACATAATCGCATGCTACATGCAGTATAGAAAAAATAACCAATCCATATAAACCAAATACCACTGATTTTTGAATAAGCGACAAACCAATAGTAAACCACCATATAAAGAAATATGGATTAAAGGCTGTAAGAGCAATACCATCGATAAGGGGAGAATGAGGAGCGATAGTAATTTGTTTACGGATATCCCGTATGGTTACTGTGCCAAGGATAAATAATACAATGCTGCCTGCAAGGGTAATATATGCTGTAAGAGAGGAAAACCGCGAAATAAAACCTATCCCAAAAAAGAGTGCTCCTATAAGCGGAAGTTCCACGAAAGCATGCCCGCTTGCAATGAATAATCCGGCAAACCGTTGTTGTGTCCCATGATTCATTGCCACAGCACTCATGGGCCCTGGAGCCATAACTCCAGAAAGTGAAACGGTCAGGGTAAGCAGTATAAATTCAATGAGCTGTGCTCTTAATTCCATGGTTGTATCCTGTACCAGATTGATTCATGATATGCCAATTTCAAGCATTTTCTGGCGTTGCATATATTTTTTACAGTATGCTATTGGTAGCGTTGTAAAACTTTAATGCTGCTATACAATGAAAAGATTAATTTTCAACATTATCATTGACATTACCATTGAAGTATTATAGTATTAAGCTGTCTGCCATTGCTTTAAATATCCTCTATACAAAAAGGTGGATGGCAATGTCCAGAATAATGTTTGATGCAATATCTGATGGTATAGCATTAACACGTAGAAATCTTTTAAAGCTATGTGGGGCTTCAATTGGAGCGTATGTTTCACACTGTTTGCCAATTCGTACAGTAGCAAAAACAAGTCCAAATATACTATTCATTCTTTCTGATGACCATCGCTGAGATGCTATGAGCTGTATGAGGCATGCTATAATCAAGACCCCACATCTTGATAGGCTTTCATCTGAAGGAGTACATTTTAAAAATGCTTTTGTGACAACATCACTTTGCAGCCCTTCGCGAGCAAGCTTTCTTGCCGGACAATATGCTCACACCCATGGTGTTAAAAACAACCTGACTGTATGGAATAATGAAAATATAACATTTTTAGAAATACTAAAACAAGCAGGTTATGATACTGCTTTTATTGGGAAATAGCACATGCCCGGAAAAGGGCTCCCAAAACTTAGAGGTGTTGATAGATTTATTTCTTTTACCATTCAGGAAGGTCAGGGAAGATATTTTGATTGTCCGCTATACATTGATGGCGTTTTAACAGAACGTAAAGGTAAATATATTACTGATGATTTAACCGATTTTGCAATAGAATTTATTAAAACTAAACGAAACAATCCATTCTGTTTATATCTGTCATACAAAGCTGTTCATCAGCTTTTCCTGTCGCCGGATGATTTAAAAAATTTATATAATGACGTTGATGTAAAACAATTATTGCCAGAAGAATCTGACTCGTGGGTAACAACAGTACAGGGTGGAACATGGGCGGGTACGTTTGGTACATTGGAACACCATTATCTCAATTATTGCAGAACTGTTGTAGCACTTGACAGGCAGATTGGCAGAATACTAAAAGCGTTAGATGAATCAAGAATATAGGAAAACACTGTTGTTATCTATGCAGGAGATAATGGATACTTCTGGGGAGAGCATCGTTTGATTGATAAAAGATGGGCTTATGAAGAAGCCATACGAATACCTCTTATTGTCCGATATCCTGGATTTATTAAAAATCCCGGGAGAAAGGCTTATCAAATGGTATTAAATATTGATCTGGCACCTACATTACTTGATTTAGCGGGTATTTCTATACCACCACATATAGAAGGAAAAAGTTTAAAGCCAATATTGCTGTCTGATAAAGCTTATGGAAGAAAAGCATGGCTCTATGAGTATTTTAAGGAATTTCCCTATAATGTTCCAGAAATTCGTGCTGTCCGAACTGATTCACACATTTACATCGAATATGGTGGAAGGCGGAAGCCAGAACTCTATAATGTTATAGATGATCCTGATGAAAGGGATAATCTTTTAAATACACAAAAAGGATTAAAGCTTAAACCGGAACTTAAAAAATTGTTAGAAGATTTAAAGATGGGAAAACAATATGATTGAACACAGGGTTGAACACAGCTATGTGGTAAAGCAAAACTTTGTGTCGCGGTTTATTACACCAATAGTATTACTGCTTGTTATTTACATAGTGCTTCACAATCTTTACTTTGAATCATGGAAAATTGATAATAGAGATGTACAGTACTGGATCTCTTTTATAGCTGGTATTGTGTTATTTGTATTTATTGGCTTTAATGCTCTTATAGTTTATCCTGTATTATATTTCAAAGGTGCAACTATACATGAAAGAATTGTTGTGTCATTAATTGTACAGATAGTGTGGATTATAAAAGAACTTGTAAGGGTAAGTGAATTTTTTACCTTTGGGGAAACATTATATTATACATTTAATTCAGCGTTTTTATTAGCACTATCTGGTTCTTTTGCTTTCATGGGGATTAGTGAGATGTTCTGTCGATATAGATTAAAAAAGAAAGGAATTGAATTACAAAAAATAATTACACCTTTGCCAGTCATGTCTGTTGTCACCGGAATTATTGCTCTTTATGTTTTTCTGATATGAGGTGTTGGCGAACACTGGTTTTATATTTATGTAACAGGATATAAATTAATTTTTCATTAATATTTCTATTACTATTTATGCTTATATATACTTCCTCCGGAGATAGATATATTAACCTCAAACCCCGGCCATTCACCTTCATAGAGCAAGGGGAGTATTGTTTCCGGATTGTATAATTTTCATCCATTATGGCTGATCATACGCCGGCCATGTACACTCCCTCACTTTATTCTTAAATTATACATATAACATTTCCCGGTCATTGTAATAAGCCTTTAAAAAATATCGATAATCTTGTAAATACAAATTTAAATATATTTTAATATAAAATTGTTTAATCAACTTGATTTTAATGTAATTTATGCTATATTAAAATACGATTATTAAATGCAGGGTTATCTATATGAAAAATGCACAATTATACATTTATAAGGAGTATGAAGAACCGTTTGAATGTGCAATATTACCCCAGGTTGATGAATGTGACAGGCTTGTTTCTGCTATAAAGTATTTTGGTGTGTTGATTCCGGCAGAAATATTTGACGAGGATAGGGGAATATAGTTTAAATATTGCTTCAAAGAGGAAAACTTTCTTAAAGATATATTCTATATATAATTCTTGACTTTTACTATATTTGCCCCGCTTTTTCATTCTATTTATGGTTTGCTATCAAAATTTCAAATCTGGACAGTAAATAATGATAAAAATTTGCGCCTTCAGTGATATACACAGAGCCTATGAAAATATTTATCGCTTACAGCCCGAGATTGAATCAAGCGATATTGTTGTTATTGCTGGTGATATTGGACCTGTGATGTGGTATACTAACTGGCATGCATATAAAAGAACTATCGCGTGGATTAATAAACCTGTGCTGGCTGTACATGGCAATTGGGACGGCAGCCTGATTCAAGAATTTCTATCGCCCTACTCAATCCATGCAGGTTTTGCAATAGTGGATGATGTAGGATTTTTTGGGGTAGGTGGTTCAATAAAAACGCCATTAACCACTCCGATAGAATATACCGAAGAGCAAATACATGATTACTTGTATAAAGGTTTTGAACACATTAACCATCTTCCTGTAAAGGTGCTGGTATCACACACCCCTCCTAAGAACATGTGTGACAGGACACTATTCAAAACGCATGCGGGAAGCAACTCGGTTGCACAATTTTGTTGTGAATATAACATTAACTTATGCATATGCGGCCATATTCATGAAGCGTGTGGTATCGGGAAAATGGGCCACACTACAGTGGTCAATACCGGTAGTCTGAAAAGAGGGTATTATGCATCAATACTGGTGGCACTCAACGGTGTGGAGGCAACAATAAAACGATTATAGCAACAATCAGATGTTATGAATGGGAAAAACAGATTGCTTAATGTAAGCAACAACATCGCGTGCGTAGTCAAAGCATTTATCCTTTGTTAATCCACCAACAGAATAGGGATTGTCGAATAGAGAACCAGCATCAGCTTCAGGTCCATACATCATTCCGCCAATAACACCCATAAAATTATCCATTGGTTTTATGCCGGTAAAAATTGACCATGCTAAAGTCCACAGCGCTGCCGTTTTATACAGATTATAGCCTCCTCCGCCTGTTCCCAATATTTTTTTAGACTGTTGTTTTATAAGCGTTAGCACTTTTTGATATCCGTTGCTGGTGAGGTTGAGATGGGCTAAAGGATCATCCTTATGACTATCGCCGCCAACCTGAATACAAATAATGTCTGGATTAAAACTTTGCAATAATGGTGGGACAATTTCTTCAAATGCATAGATATATATTTCGTCATCGGTGTCCTTTAACAGTGGTATATTGACATTATAACCATACCCTGCGCCTTCACCAATCTCATTTTCAAACCCTGTTCCCGGGAAAAGGAATTGTCCGCTTTCATGGATTGAAATAGTAAGTACCCGGTTATCATCGTAAAATGCGCTTTGAACGCCATCACCATGATGAACATCAATATCAATATAAGCGCAGCGCAAACCATTGTGTATAAGGTGTTTTAATGCTATGGCTATATCATTGATATAACAAAAACCTTCGGCATGATCGTTCATTGCGTGGTGAAATCCACCAATTGGATTGAAAACAAAAGTAGCATCAGTATCAACTAATTTTGTAGCTCCTAAAAAAGTACCACCTGAGGCTTGTAATGAAAAATTGTATACCCCTTTAAAGATAGGATTATCATGTGTGCCCAATCCATAGGTCAAGAGGTTAATATCAAATTCACCATGGTCACATGTTTTAAGAGCATGTATATAATCAGGTGTATGGAAAAGATATAGTAGTTCTTCGTCAAGGACAGGGTGTTCTATTATTTCGGTATTTTCCAATAATCCATATCTGTTTAAAAGATCGAGCATCTGCTTTGCACGCATTGGTTTAAAAGGATGTGTTGGGGAATATTCAACCTGTGCTAAAGTTTCAGAATAAAGAAGGATATTTTTCATACATATTAAACCCTAATTTGTTAGCTTGAGACAGAATGCAAACTCATATATAATAAATCAAGATAATTTATTTTATTTTTATAACGATATAATTTTTTATGATGTTATTGGTGATTTTCGTAGTAGGTCCGGGTGTGGTCCCCAGTAAAATTTGCAGCAAACAATATCTTTTTCCTTATAAAAGCAAAATGTGTAGCCACTGTGCCGATAGTTATCGGTATAGTCATCATCTCCCATTCCATCAAGGATTGCTAAAAATTCAAACAGTACATTATCCATGCAGTATGCAATAACCTTTGCCAGCGACATCTTCCACACCTTCTTCACATCCATGAAAAATTCGTACTCATCATCAAACAAAACCAGATGAA
Source organism: Spirochaetota bacterium (assembly GCA_035420565.1). GTDB lineage: Bacteria > Spirochaetota > UBA4802 > UBA4802 > UB4802 > UBA4802. The sequence continues at coordinate 13,320 of DAOLVF010000030.1, forward strand.
ACCGCTTCCATGCAGTACCTTTTTCCCTGTAGGAAAGCTGTTTAAACGATTGTGTGCTAACCTTTTCGCACTGAGCAGCAAAGCTCACCATCCCTGATATAAACGTCCGTAGTGACATATCATAGCGCTGTGCATGACTCTGCAAAAGTTCTAAGTGCTCAAATGAAATGCATGTTGTTGTTTCTATGCTCATGAAGCCCTCCCAAAACCGTGATGCATGTTATCATAAAAAAGTAATAACGAATATTGTGCAATCATAACTACACAATAAAATACTCAATACCAATGCTGTGGCATGGTAAATTTCAGCATTTTTACAATAAAATTAAAAAAATTCTAACCAGTCGGTATTTATTTCTTGACTTTTTCTGCTTCTATATTAGTATATACCATATAGACGGTATTTATTATTATATTTGTTGTTTACAGAGAGTTAAGGAGGCGTCATTATGAAGAAAGGTTTGCTATTCATTATTGTTTTACTGGTAACTATCGCTCTGACCCCGTATGGTGTGTTTGCGTCAGTAGCACGAACAACCTATCCGGTAGTATTTGCACACGGTATGGCTGGTTTTGACAATATTCTGGGATATGACTATTGGGGCGATGATTACGGAGTTTTTGTTGGTGATCCCTGTGATGAGTTTTTAGAGGTTACCTGTAATGCTAACATTAATTCAGGTCAGAAATCATTTATTGCACAGATGCAGCCATTTCAAAGTTCTGAATATCGTGGTACGCAGTTAGCCAATCAGATTGAAAGCTATATGGCAACAACCGGTACTCGTTATATAAATTTGGTAGGACACTCACAGGGGGGCATGGATATCCGTAAGGCTGCTAAGGTATTGTATCAGCATAAGGGATATCAGGTAGTAAAGGTGATGGTTAGCATTTCATCACCACATCGGGGTTCACCATTAGGGAAGTTTGTTCTTCAAAAGGGGACATTGGGCAAAATTGTTGAATTTTTATTTAATGTCTATGGAAATGTTGTTTATAAGTCAGGTAATGATGCTGTTGCAGCTTTGAAACAATTTACTTATGATGATTATGACCCCAATGATGGTGTAATCACCGGTGCCAAGGTATTCAATCAAAATTATCCTGTTTCATCAACGTATGCAGCACGCTACGTTTCGTTGATAACAGCACAGCAGAGTGCGGATCTTAACCCGGCATTGCTCTTTGTCAGAGCTCTCTATGACATAGATGGCAATGGTTACTGTGTTGATGACGGTGATAATGATGGCGCAGGAGGATGTGGCAATGGTATTAAAAATGATTGGGATGATGATGGTATGGTTGGCATTAACTCGCAGCAGATGGGCTACAGGCTAAAATACACCGAGGTATTTTTAGGACAGGATTATTGTACAACCGATACTAATTTAGGATATGTTGGCAATATCAATTATCCTAATGCCGCTCAGATGACTTCAACTGCCGATTTGATAAATCAGGATCACCTGGATGTTATTGGTTTGCCGCCTGATACATTTGATGAAATGGAGTTTTATGCAGCAATATTTGATTATATAGCAAACTACGATTAATTGTATAGTACAGCGCACTTTCATAAAAATCCTTCTCCATACAGTGGAGGAGGATTTTTTTAGATGAGGGCAGGTAAAAAGTAAGTGTGGCATAATGCTTTGGCGATAGTTACTGTTGAATGGTATGTTGCTGTCAAATACTATTTGTAGCATGGAAGTATAAAAACCTGGTTAAATAGTATACATGACATGATTCGCACTAAAACAATGATACCATGATTACATTATGGGGATAAAAGTATGAAAAAACAATATTGGTATGGGATGATAGTATTATTCATATTTGTGGGAATAGCTTTTATTATATTCCATAAAAGCGATACGGTGCAATCGCGTATTGATTATATAAAGAATGGTGGGGTGGTACCACCGGTGAATATGCTGCTAAAAGCATTTGAAGCTGATGAAGAATTACAAGCACGGCTCCATGCTGATTTTGATATGCAGGATGTTATACAGTATTTCAGAGATAAATATGGGAAAACAATCAACCATAAGTATACTCAGGTAATGTTAATTGAAAAGTTAAGAAGTTATCTTATGCAGATGTATCCGGATGATTGGGTTGTATATCTGTATGCTATGGTGCGTGAGATATTTCCTGGTATGGAAAACGAGATACTTGATACATTTGAAAAGTTGAATAAGTATGATACGTGGCTAAAGGACAACAATGGTGATCTGGCAAAGATGGATACAAAGGATAGACGCGACATGTTGTGGAAAAAGCGATATGAAATTTTTGGGCAGGATGCCGAAGATGTATGGGCAGCAGAAAAACAAACCGAGCCCATCTACAGCGCACTTGACACTATCAAGAATAGCAACGACATGACATTTAACGAAAAGTTGACTTTATATAAAGATAGTATTAAAGAAGCATATAAAAATGGTGCTCCCGATAGTGTTGCCCGCAAACAGCAGGAGCTTATGAATACCTTTCTTGATGTTGAAGGTATACAAAAAGATCTTGCAGCTATGGCTCCCGAAGAGCGTAAGGAAAATCTAAAAGAGCTACGCAAGGCAATGGGGCTTGATAATGCAGCATTGCAGCGCTGGGATGAATTGGATCAGGTTAGAGATCAGCGCTGGGATGCCGGTATGCAGTATATGACCGAGCGTACAGAGCTGGAAAAGCACTATACAGGGTCAGAGCTTGACAAACGGCTTGATAGTTTGCGCATGAAATATTTTGGTGATGAAGCAGCTACAATAAAAGCTGAAGAGGACAGCGGGTATTATAGGTTTAAACAGCAAAGAAAATATGGAATGGAATAGTAAAAATAGGCTTTTATAAACAATGTTATCCAAGCAAATCAAGCAGTTCATCTTTATTGAGCCGTGTAAGCCATGTTTCGCCTTCGGTTATCACTAAATCGTTCAGCTCTCTTTTATGTTGAATCATGGCATTGATTTTTTCTTCAAATGAACTTTTAGTAACAAACCTGTGTACAAAGACATTTTTTTTCTGCCCAATTCTAAAGGCTCTATCGGTAGCCTGGTTTTCAACAGATGGGTTATACCAAAGATCATAATGGATAACATGATTTGCTTTTGTTAAATTTAAACCAACCCCTCCTGCTTTTAATGAAAGTATAAAGATTTGTGCGCTGTCATCATGTTCAAATTTTTCAATGAGTTCTTTTCTTTTAATCTGAGATAAATTGCCGGTTAAAAATAATGGTTCCGATAATAATTCATTTTCAATAATTTGTTTTAATATATTTCCCATTTCTACAAATTGGGTGAAGATTAATACCTTTTCTTGTTTCGCTATAATTGCTGGTAAAATCTCAAGCAATAATTTTGTTTTCCCTGAGATATGTGAAATAGCAGGACTTTTTTTATCATAATTTCGGGGATGATTGCATATTTGCTTTAATATTGTAAAGCTTTTCAATATAATGGGAAGCAGATTTTCGCTTGCGGCAATCTCTTCTCTGAGTTGCTGAACAACATGTTCATAGAGTGCAATTTGCTCTTTTTCCATTTCAACAAATTGATCAATGATTATCTTTTCGGGTAAATCTTTGATGATTGATTTGTCAGTTTTAAGCCTGCGCAAAATAAACGGTGATGTAATCTTTCGTAAATTTTCAATTTTTTGCTGATTACGCTTTAATTCTATTTCCTTTGTGTATTCGTTAACAAAATAATCTATTGATTTTAAATACCCTGGCAATATAAAATCAAAGATACTCCAGAGCTCTGTAAGCCTATTTTCTATAGGTGTGCCACTCAATGCAATACGAAACTTTGCTTTCTTTGATAGATGCTTAATAGCTTTTGCAGTTAATGTTTGATAATTTTTTATCTTCTGTGCCTCATCAAGGATTATGCCATCATATACAATATCCTCCAGTTTTTTATAATCCCTCTGTAATGTTTCGTAGGTGGTAAATATGATATCAGTATCACTGAATGTTCTTTTAGTTCCATAATAAAATGTATACGAAAGATTTTCAGAAAATTTTTTAATTTCTGATTCCCAGTTAAACATTAATGTTTTGGGAACAACAATAAGCATTGGTTTTTTTATGTACCCATTTTCTTTTAAAAATTGTATAACAGCTATTGCCTGTAATGTTTTTCCCAAACCCATGTCGTCGGCTAAAATTACTCCAAATCCATGTAAAAGCAGATGGAGCATCCAGTTAAAGCCTCGTTCTTGATATTCTCTCAGCGATGCGTTGAGATGAGGAAGCTGGTACTGCTGCTCTGTGAACATGGTTTCAAACATTGCTTTGATTTCATCACACAGTTCAATCGTTTCTGATTCATTGCTGAGATGAGATTTTAAAAGATCAAATTGCGACAGGTTTGATTTGGTTTCATACTGTTGCATGAGCTTGGCAATATCAGTTGTGTTAATCCGTATATAGCTATCTCTAAATTTAAGTAGCTCCTTATTTTGGTTCATTAAAGCAATAAGTTCCTCATAGGAAATTGTTTCATTGTCTATATAAAACTCGTAATCAAATGTAACCATATCGTTAAGGCTAAAAAACGATACATGTGTTTTGTCTTTTAAGCGCGTTTTTATTTTAAGTTGAGGTTTTATAATCTCTTTTAATTCTTTTGGTAGTAAAACCTCTACCCCAAGGTTTTGTAACAGTTCAAGTTTTTTTGTTATGAGATCTTCCAATCGCTCCTGTGATACAGGCAGAGTGCTATTTTTTAATAGTAACGGTATTTCAGGTAAAACATCAATGAAGTTTGATAAAACTTTCAGTACTATATTTTTTGTCTTTTGTTCGGTAATTTGATTGATGGTTGTATTGTTGACTAAAAATTGCAAAAAGTATTCATCATTATGTTTATCTATGATAACAGAAAAATCAAGATTTGATTCTATAAGTTCAAAGATAGAAAAATAATTAGCAATAGCCAATGGTAAAGCTTTATCATTGAAGCGTTCCATACTATATGGTTTTGATAAAAATATAGCATCGTACATGGTACTGTGAAATTGCTTTGTTAACTTTAACGAAGATTTCATTGATGTTCCAATTATTGAAGCGTATTCAGTAAAGAAACATGCCAGCATAAATTTGATAGTGGATTCTTTATCCATGGTACCACGGCTTTTCTTTGTATTTTTACCGGTCAATGATGGCAATGTTAGTGAGACAGGCATGGCTGATATTACATTATGTATCTGCTTTTTAATATCAACAGGCGATGAAAGCAATCGAAAGATACAATAGAACTGATTTTTTTCTAGATAAACAGCAGGGATAAAGGCATTTGATTTTACAAAATTGTATGCAACACGCGAAAGGATAAACAAAAAATTATACATCAAACATTCGCTAGTAGATTCGTTTGATTCATACATGGTTGTGAATTGAAGAAATAATTTGAGCATGTTTAATGGTGATATATGGTATGTGCTGGTTTTGGCATCATATACCATTATGTTGAGGCTATCTATTTTTTGACGCACCGGTTCATGTTCAATGAGCTCACTATAGAAGGTAAAATATGAACCAACAAAATTTTTATCCGGTATAAAAGAGATCTTCCCGGATTTAAAAAGATTTTCGAGCTTCAACAATAAATCACTGTCCATCGATGCTATATCCCTCAAAAGAATAGCATCGCTTAAGGCTTGTGATTTTTTATAAAATTTTTCAATAATGGGTTTAAAATCTTTATCAATAAATGATGGATTATTTGATAGTTTTGATAATATAAAATTAGTGTAATTATTAATAGTAACTATCGCCACTTCGCGAAAGCTTTGCAATTCGTTGTTGTATTGGTTTTCGTGTGCTTCTTGAATATTGATGGGATAATCAATGAGCGATTTAGTGGTGATTTTGAACAGTTTTGTTAAATCCAATCCACGTAATGTAAATAATAAAAATGGATTTAAATCTATTTCTCTGGTTAATAGATAGTATACTGCTGCCATGTGCTTGCACGGGTCGCCCCAGTCAGGGCAGCTGCATCCTCTATTCAATTCCTTCCAGTCAGAAGGGAATAATTTAATATTATTTTTTGTTAGTTCATCAAGCAGTATATCGGGTAGATTGCCTTTGATGATCTCGCCCAATACAAGTAGATTGTCTTCTATGAGCGTAACAACCTTTTCTTTCTCGTCGCTTTTGAAAGGGCTAAAATAGAGCGACACTGTATATGATCTGCCTTGATTTCCTTTTACTTTTGCTAAAACAAGGGTATTGTTAATCTCAATCTTCTTTACTCTGTCGCTATTTGCATATCGCAATCCCCGCTGTAACCGTTTTATGTCAGCATAGTACTGGTAGATAGCCTCTAAAAAATAATTACCCCATACCGTTACGCCATATTTCAATTCCATAGCCATGCTCTATAAAAAAAGATTATAATAAAAATTACTAATAGCTCTGATAAAGCCGTTTAATCAACAAAAAAAGAAAAAATAATTGAAAAAAAGTAGTATTTATCGATAGTCATACGATAGTAAAAAAGGTAAAGGCTAATCATACAGTATGCAACATGGTAAACTTTATAGCATTATGTTATGTGTTTTACTCGTTACTGGTTGTTCAGATAAGGTTACAGTAACTGAATGCGGTATCTTTGCTCCTTCACGTCTTCACTATGTTAAAGGGCAGGATGGTGTAACGCCAGTAGATTTTGACGCACAGCATACCATGTGGACATTCGGTGACACCATTACTCATGAGGGGATGATAGCTAATAGTCTGGCATTTACCAATAAAGTTGATGCAAGCAATATCAGGGAATTACCATTCCACTATTACACTGAAAATGGGGAAATTGTTCCATTTATCCGGAATGACAAACATGAGGACCCTTCAAGAGACAGATTGTGGGCTTTTGATGGTATACGGATTAATAACACGGTGTATGTATACTATGTCCATGTCTATATCCATGATCCGTTGAAACCTCTGTCATTTTCATTGATGGAAAGCTCGGTTGCTCACTGGGATGTGCCCTATAACTGGTCATTGGGAAAACCTGTACGCTTTAAAAGGTTCAAAAATCTTTTTACAGGGGATGTACCTGCTTTGGGGGCTTCTGTGCTGCAGCATAATGATTATGTGTATGTGGTTGGGCATATAAGCAAAAACGGTAAAAGTTCACTTGTTATTGCACGGGTTAAACCCCAACACATTTTGCAAAAGGATACGTATGCATTTTTACAGGGCGATAGTTCCTGGAAAAATACTGTAACCGGTGCAATTCATCTTTACGGCGATGTTGCAGGCGAGTGCTCGCTTGGATATGATGAAGACTATAAATTTTTTTACATTGTGTATTGTCAGCTTTTCAATGGCAATATCGTGATGAGCATTGCTCCCTCCATAGAACAATTGCCCTTTGCAAAAAAAATAATTCTCTATACGCCAAAAAAATTAAAAGGTACTTCTATGATGTATTATTCGGCAAAAGAAATATTGCATATGAAAAATCAATGGTATATAATCTATATAAACCCGGCAGAATATCAACCGTATTTTATACAGGTTGATATAAATGTACATTAAATTTTAAGGAAACTTCCATGCATATCAAAAAGTTTTTTTTATCAATGCTCATCACGTGTGGTATTGGGGTCATTATCTCTGCTTATTTGTTGTATATTCATTATTTTCCGCTTATACCTGATGCAGCGCTTTATTCGTTATGTACTGCTGGTAGTACCTTTGATTGCAATGCAGTTAATACCAGCGCCTATGCCATGCTTTTTGGAATGCCGCTAGCTGCATGGGGTATGGCATTTTATTTATTTTTCATTGCTGTGATACTAATTTACACAATAAAAACAAAGCATGTAATCCTTGAATTTGGTATGTTGTGGTTAGCTATTTTTGCTGTATTGCTGTCAGTTGTATTAGGATATATATCATTTGTAAAAATACAAAAATTTTGTTCATTTTGTATGGCACTATGGCTATGTAATGTTGCACTGTTAACGCTGGTGCTCATATATATAGCATTGTTATATAAAGGTTTAATCAGGGGTATTAATACAATCCATGATTTTACTGTTGCAACCCTGTTTGCCGACAGCAAGCTACGTGGTACCATCGTTGTACTTGTTATTGCAGCGGTTGTGTCGCTTCTGGTTGCATGGGGTATTGATGGAACATTACAGCTTGCATATAACCAGAAACAAAAACAGCGCGAAGCAATAATACTACAGGAGTTTAAAAAAGAATACACCATGTTTGAAAGGGTTGCCATACCAGTTGATGGCACCATCCCTGTTATAGGTAAAAAAGAATATCCTGTACATATAACTGTTTTTTTTGATTTTAACTGCGGTGCCTGTCATAGAGCAATTGCTGTGCTCTCTGAACTGGCAAAAAAATATGAAGGGAAGGTGGCAGTTTACTTACGGCATTTTCCTCTGGATGGTACATGTAACAGGTTTATTCAGCATAAAAAGGATGGTGCTTCATGCATAGCATCAGGTATTGCATATGCATTGTATGGAGGCAGTTCATACCATGATTATATCATGCAGTTAATGTCATACCGGGGAAAAGTGGATGCGATAGCTATAGGCAAGGTGGTTTCAGATTTACATAAAGATTATGCTGATTTAAAAAAACTATCGAACACTGATACAATAAAAAAGCTTTTACAGGATGATATAGCACTGGGTGGTAAACTTGGCATACATGCAACGCCAACCATCATCATCAACAATACCATGTTAAAACCCGGTATTCCACCGGCATATATTCTGGAAATGGCAATAAAGATTGAGATGAAACAATAATTATTTTTTAAACACAATTGTTTCAATACCTGCCTCATTCATCATTGCTTGTGCCAGCTCATCGTTGTAGGGGTGTTCAACGATAAATGTCTTTATGCCGGCATTGATAAGCATTTTTGTACAGATAGAGCAGGGCTGATGGGTAACATAGATAATAGCATTGGCAATTGATACACCATGATATGCTGCCTGTATGATGGCGTTTTGTTCGGCATGGAGACCGCGGCATAGCTCATGGCGCTCGCCCGATGGTACATTGTATATAGTGCGAAGACACGTTTCAGGGGTGCAATGGGTTATTCCGGTTGGAACTCCATTATAACCGGTTGAAAGAATACGTTTTTCCTTTACTATAACTGCGCCAACCTTGCGTCGAATGCAGGTTGCACGTGTTGCAACATCATGAGCAATGGTCATAAAATATTCATCCCAGGTTGGTCGGTTCATTTTGCCGTTACCTTGCACTTACATTGTAATGACGTTGAATAATCCATAATTGTGTGAAGTGTAAACATTACGGTTAAAGGGATTACACTATGATAAGCATAGCGCTTGTATTGAAGCAAATCATGTTTTTTCCCAAATGCAATAATTGCATCAAGAGGAATAGAAACGGTATGGGTGATTGGTTTATCAGGCGTAATATGTAATACAGTTGCATCAATGTGTACTGGCAGCGAGGTAATTTCAGTATTCTGGTGCAGGATGGTTATTGTGGCAAATGGTTTTTTAATGGGTAAAACTGATCTGTCAGGGCTTGTCAGTGTAATGGTTGCCAGTATGGGCTTGTTGATTGAATGAATGATTGAAAAGCGAACCTGGATATTGTTTATCAAAACAGTTTGATAGATGTAGTCTGAATGCTCTTTTTTTTGAAAGATAAGCAATAGTAATGTCAAAAATACAATAAGGTTCACGAGCAAAAATATTTGTGAAAACCTCTTTTTACGCGAATTTGTTTCAGGGATGGGTTCCCCTTTTTTTATATGTTCAAACTTTTCTTTAATTTCTTCACGCATGGTTTTACTATTCT
>DAOLVF010000031.1:0-1174 GCA_035420565.1 Spirochaetota bacterium
GCTCCGGCTATTGTCTTATCATCAACATCAGTAATATTCATTGCATGGTTTACTGTATATCCTCTGAATTTAAGATAGCGCCGCAAAAAATCATTAAATATAAATGTACGGAAATTGCCAATGTGAGCATAACTGTACACCGTTGGCCCGCAGGAATATATGGTAACAGGGGGATATTCTGCAATACTATCTTTTGCAATGCCACCGGGGATGAATGGCTCTAAACGTCGTGTTAATGTATTAAATATTTTCAGCGCCAATATATAGCCTCCATTATTCTGCACAGTATGTATACATACTGTTGTGCACAGTATGCTCTAATTATTTTGTTTTCTAAAAAAGATGTCATATAGTTTCAATTCTAAAAACATAGATTTAATTTTTCCAAAAAATAGCAAAGTTGGATTAATTTTTATGGGTAATCCCAGCCTTTTATACCTATACATAGTGTTCATGCCGGGTAGTTTGGTAATCTGTTTTTGCGTTACAGTGTGCGTCATTGGTAAATGTTTACAATAGTTTTAACATTCATTTTCCATTGACAGGCATGCCGTCGATAGCCTTTCAATTGCTATAGTATGTCAACTATAGCTGGTAAAGATAGCTGTCAATAACTAAATTAATCCTGCATTATCTGTTCTTCTACGGGGACGTACTCAACAACTTTTTCTTTTATTTCAATAGAAGGCTGCGGGGCTGGTATTTCAGAGGGTTTTGCATAAGCTTTGGTAAAATCAATCTTATTAAAATCTTCCGGCGAAAGTTTATAGTATGCTAATATAAGATGGAGTTTTTTAATATATTCAATAAGTTCTTTAAGTTTTTTGTTCTTGCGGTCAATGGTTTCACGTGATTCCTTAATGATACGTTTTAACAAATCAGTTCTTTTTTTTAACGTATCTTCCAGTTCAACAACACGTTCATAATACTCTTTGTTGACTTTTTTAAAGTCAATACGGGCAATAACAATTTCACCTTCCTCTTTTTCTTTTTCTATCTCTTTAATAATATCATTAAGTTCTTTTGAAGACAAAAGATCTTTTGTCGATGTCTGCAGCCATTTTTTGCCATCGTCATCGGTAAACTCATAAACATCAGGCAATACTTTCTTTTTACGTTTAAATAACATAACTATTTTGTGAGATTATTATTTATTATACTATCGACTATTTAT
>DAOLVF010000031.1:1274-3621 GCA_035420565.1 Spirochaetota bacterium
ATTAAAAGGTTTTTTAGATTCCAGCTTTACAACATAGCTATTTTTTTTAATGAAATACATGCAATTATTATCCGTATCCATGACAGTTGTATCAAAATTCCTTAACACAATGAGTTGTCCTTTGTTAACGTATGATTTTACTACCTGCATAATGATGCGCAGTTTAACCGAGTTTATATACAGTGGCTGTAATAACTCTAAATGTTTTTTGATAGTTTCTTTTTGCTCATCATCTGCTGGCTTTTCTTCAGGATTTTTATAGAGCGATAGTACCTTTTGAAGGTCCAGATTTTCTTTGTTTTCAGCCTGTATACAGGCGGATACGGGCTGTGAAGTGTCAATCACGACACTATCGTAAAGAGCCTGGACGCGATACCAGTAAACAATTCCCGGTACAACATCGTTATCAGTAAATGATGGAGTTGTTATTGTGGCAATAGTATCATATGGTCCTTCACGAAAAAGAGAACGAACAAATGCAAACGAAGTATTGTCGCCATAGGTTTCACAATGTATGGTTATCTGATTGGTGGTGCTGTCAGGTAGCGTAGAGACATTGGTTATTTTAATGATTTTTGACTGAAAAATCAATGATAATTTTGTTTCGATAGTTTTAACAATATCAGCAATGGCATGGTAATAAGCCCAGTCAAATGATGTTGCAATAAATGATCCTTCCGTGTTAGAATATAACTTTGATTCAATAAAGATCTGCCCAACTGAATGCGACATTTCAAAAAAAAGTATGTAATCATTTTTTCTTTTTCTGGCTGTCTTTTTTATTACGGAAAGCGAATCCTCGTTACTTAATTTTATGAATGAATCTATTGAACCTATTTGCTTTGTGTTCTCTATTGAATAGTTTTCAATAGTCATTTTATTCAATAATTCAAAAAGTATGGTAGCTTCATTTTTTAAGTCATCAGGGCAAAAAGGGTAAACAACTAAAAGTGTTTTAGCCTGTACAACGCTTGTTGCCATTGCCATCAATAAACATGATAAGAAAAATGCCCTTCTTACTTTCTTCATATAAATACCTAATTTTTTATAATTGCTATTTGCTGATAGCATTGTAAAATATTTGACAATTGGTTATGCAACTATCATACTCAATATACTCAATGGTAATGCCTGTATGCAAGTAAATTTTATGGCATGTTGTATAAAAATAGTGATGAGCTCATCAATCATTTTTCAGGGAATTACCAATGGTTGATGTTTAGTCACTAAGAATGGATGAAAAGTATACATACCTCACCCTTATTCCCTCTCCTTAAATAAAGAGAGGAAAACAAGGCCGGGGCTGAGGCTAATAATTCTATTTTGGAGGATTTGCCATGCCTAAAAAACATAAACAGCGTGACGATATAAAAGCCATATATACCCATGCTATTGCAGCAGTTGATCCCTATAGTGCCGTTTGCAAATTTTTACAACGGAAGGGAAATACATTAATTATTAAGGGCGATAGTAACCTGGTCATTGATTGTGATACCATTGATGCAATCTATGTTGTAGGTGCTGGTAAAGCAACAGCAAGGATGGCAAAGGCTGTTGAAGATATCATAGGAGAGCGTATTGTTGAGGGTATTGTTGTTGTAAAATATGGATACCGTGAAGATTTGCAGTACATTCAGCAGCTTGAAGCGGGGCACCCTGTACCTGATGAGAATGGACTTAAGGCATCGCAAAAGATTATAGATGTACTGGGAAAAGCAGGTGAGCATGATCTTATTATTTCATGTATTTCAGGAGGAGGGTCGGCACTTCTGCCCTATCCAGTAGAACCAATTACATTAGCCCAGAAACAGGATTTAACGCAAAAACTTTTGAAGAGCGGAGCATCCATTAAAGAATTGAATGTGGTACGCAAACATGTATCGCGCACAAAAGGCGGCAACCTGGCACTGGCGGCTTACCCGGCAACGGTAATCAATATTATGATATCGGATGTGGTTGGTGATGATATGGATATCATCGCATCGGGTCCTTTTGTTTGCGATACCAGCACGTATGCTGATGCACTCGCTATTTTAGAAAAATATAAATTAACAGGAACTATCGCCCATGCCATTATAGAGCACCTTGAAAAAGGGGCACATGGTGAAATTCCCGAGACACCCAAGGATGAAAATATATTTAAAAATGTTCACAATATTATTGTTGCATCAAATAGCATTGCCTGCCTGGCAGCGTATAAAAAAGCCAGCGAATTGGGCTATACACCGCTGTTTTTGTCATCAATGATTGAGGGCGATACCGGGGAGGCTGCGTGCTTTCATGGTGCGATAGCTCATGAGATTATTAAAACTGGCAATCCAGTGCAAAAGCCTGCCTGTATTATAAG
>DAOLVF010000031.1:3721-22851 GCA_035420565.1 Spirochaetota bacterium
CTCATGAGATTATTAAAACTGGCAATCCAGTGCAAAAGCCTGCCTGTATTATAAGTGGCGGTGAAACAACCGTGGTGGTAAAGGGTAGCGGTTTGGGTGGCCGCAATATGGAGTTTGCCATGGTGATGGCAACGCTTATTGAAAATACTTCGATTGTTGCTGCCAGTGTTGGAACTGATGGAACGGATGGCCCAACCGATGCAGCAGGTGCCGTCGCAGATGGCAATACGCTGAATAAGGCAGGAAGAATGGGGCTTGATATCAATGATTACATGAACAACAATGACTCGTATCATTTTTTTGAACGATTAGGGGATTTAATAAAAACAGGACCAACAAATACCAATGTCATGGATATCAGGATTATACTGGTGGTGTAAAATTTTTTTATTTGATAAAAAAAATAAAAAAAATACTTGCTAAACACAAGGTTGCTTGATATCATTAATTTTTAATATAAGGTTTTGCAAGGATGCCAATACTTTAATGCATGCTAATTTCAATTATCAATTAAAGGAGTAATACAATGAAAAAGAAAGGTTTGCTTTTTATTTTATCGGTTGCATTGATATTTTCACTTCAGCTTTCACCAATAGTAAATGCGCAGCAGGCTCAGCCGCAGCAGGCTGAAAAATCAGAATTTACCGAAGCAACACGTCCGGAAGAAAATTATCTGGCAAGGTTTCATGCGTTAGAACGTGTGGAATACTTAATGAAATCAAATATTGATAAAATATATATGCTAAAAATAATTGTGACCAACTATAAAGATCAGGGCTGGGAAAAAGATTATGAAGCATGCTATAATGGCTATAAAAAAGGTATGGATTATTATTATAAGCGGGATGTAATCTATGCACAGGTGGAGCTGGAGAAAAACCGTAAAGACATCTATGAATTATACAAAAAGATAGCTGAAGTTTATAAACAAAGAACCCAGGCATTGCTTAACGAATGTGCAAGCAAGATTCTTGATCTTTCGCTTGATGAGCGGAGCAAATCAAATCCTGACAGGAATAAGGTACTATTTAACAATACTGCTCGTTTGCGGATTGCATATGGACAATATGATGATGCACAAAATATGATGGATGATCATGTCTATGATACAGCCGTAAAACATTTCAGGGTTGCAAAATCGTATGCAATACTCATTCTGGAAAATATTGATCCTGAAAATTCAAAAGGGAAGTACGATCTGGACAAAGCAGATAATATGAACCGAATTCTGAATCAACCTCAGACACAGGCAAAATAGTTACAAGTAACGATAATAATAAAAAAGGGGTAATGCATTACCCCTTTTTTATGATGGTATAGTATTGCTGATGATTGTAGCCAGAAACATAATGATAATCGTGTTGTTTGCTGTTCTATTTATTTTTACATTTTATACTTCTTGTGTTCAGTATGAGTTTCCTGTCTATCGAGTTGTTGTTGATCCCGGACATGGAGGTAAAGCTCTACTCCCTAAAGATTATCATGGTGACAGATTTGATATCTTGTCCATGAAATATCTTGATATGTTCCGTGAGGGAGCTATGTATAGACAGTATTATGAACATATATACACATACGAGATTGCTGTACGTATAGAAAAAATTTTACAATTAACGTTACCTGATGGGGATTTTAAAAAGTTTTGTTCCATAGTACAGAAATATACCAATAAACCGTTTGAACGTGTCTGCATACAATCATTTGTGAGCCGGCAACCTTCATTAAATTCTCAAATGCTACACAAAGATCCCAATGCGCCTTACCGACTGTTTGATTCTGTTTTCCCGGACGGGACATTGCAGGAAGGCAGGATAAGCTATATCAATAGTTTACACCCCCATATGGTTGTATCCATACACTTTTCGTTAAATGCTTCACGCTACTATCGAGGTATGAATGCAGTTATTGCCGCCCCCTATAGTTTTATGTATAAGGGTTTACAGTATCTTCAGGGTAATGGTGGAAACAGATCATTTTTCTATAATAGCAACTATGCTGACTGGTTCACTGAGACTGAAGATAAATCATCCTTTTTCTGGTACTGCAATGATGTTATCCAGTATTTTATGGGGTATCGTATGACCAATAACTATCAACCAGACATAGAAGCTTTCAGGGGATACCGCTACAATATGGTTCAGTGGATATATAACGATCCTCCGGGATGGGCTCATATAGCAAAGTACCATCCGGCAAAAACTGCATACGCCGATAACGTAAAGCAATTTATACCAGGCAATGCTTTTTTTAAGCGTGAACAATCTATGTATGAGAAATACCGAAGGGATGGCGGGTATGAGGGATATGGTGGTGATAACCTTTATGCATCAAATGAAATTATACGATATGTATTATACAACCTGTACCTGCAAGGTGTGCGGCACAAAGAGCAGCGCCTTGCCCCGCCGTATATTTCCATCTGGTCAATACCCCTCCATGTCAATGCTATCAATGCATACATGGAATTAGGATATTTAGCAAGGCCCTATACACGGTATATTCTGGATAACCATCTGGATGATATGGCTGAAGGTATAGCAGCAGGTATATACTCACTTTTTGCTGGTATTGAGGTTTCAAACAAAATTCCATGTGCGCCATATGGAAAAAAGATTGACCTTAAAAAATATACTATCAATAAAAACAATAATTACTTTACCATTGTTCGATAGTTACTGTAAAGGTGGCAGATAGTGAAAAAATTGAGCATTATAGCAGCATTGATTTTTTTTCAGACACTTGTTTATGGAGATAATATAAGTCAGCGATTTATTGCTGCTGCAGATAAAGCTGGCAAGGCTGTTGTCAGCATCCAGGTATTTGTTGTTGAAAAAGGACACTACCAGAAGGTTGGGTATGCTTCGGGAACCATAATATCATCAAAGGGGCTTGTGGTTACCAATTACCATGTGGTTGCAAAAGGCACAGTATATCAGGTTAATTTATGTGATGGAACTGAATGTGATGTGGAGCCATTTGCTGATGGCAGTTTATTCAAAGCTGATGAAAAAACCGATATAGCCCTTTTGAAGGTAAAACATTCTGCGGGATTGCCTTTAACACCTATTGAGTTTGAGGATAAAAAAGTATTTCCAGGCCAATGGGTTATGGCAATAGGCAATCCGTTTGGTTTGCAGCAATCGGTAACTGCTGGTGTTGTATCATCGCTTGGCAGGAGTGATATTGGTTTTGCTGATATTGAGGATTACATCCAGACCGATGTTCCTATTAATCCGGGCAATTCAGGAGGCCCGCTCATTTCACTTGACGGTAAACTTATAGGGATCAATACTGCTATACGTACTCAAAGCGGTGGATATCAGGGAATAAGTTTTGCTATTCCTGCTTTCATTGTAAAACAGGTGGTTGGTGAACTTGTTCAATATGGCAGAGTACGGAGGGGATGGTTAGGATTTTTGGTTCAGGAGAAGATGATTAATAATAATTCACCGGTACATGTAGAGATTATTTCTATTGTTGATGGTTCACCAGCATATAAGGCAGGTATTGAGGTTGGCGATATTGTTAGAGAGGTGGATGGTATCCCCATAAAAAAGATTTCTGATTTAATGAAGGCAATACATTCCAAACAAATTGGTTCTCTGGTTAACATAGTTATTGCTCGTGATGGACAGTTATTAAATTTTGATTTTGTTTTACAGGAAAAAAGTAAAATATCCAGAGTTAATTATTGGATTAATGTATTACAGCAATCATATGGAATTACTATTGAAGATACGCTGTATGGTGCTGTAATTACCGGTGTAAATCAATTTGGTATTGCCTATAATGTACTAAAAAAGGGTGACATTATACAATCAATTAATGATAAACAGGTTACATCATTAGATGATATTATTGCAATAGTCAAAAAAACAAAGGGTACAATTGAAAATTGTGTTGTGCTGCGCTCAGGTAAGGTGATACGATGTTACTTTAATCTGGATGGAACTGAATAATATATGAATAAACGGATTATACTTTTTATTATTGCAGCTTTCATGTCTATGTGTATTCAATCATTTTCTGATGAAAAGAAAGCTGAAGTTATACTGGACAATGAATTTTATACATCGTTGCAAAATAGCGATGCTATCAAGCGTATAAGAACATTTGATATGCTTAAAGATGTAATAGTAAAAGGAACAGGAAATGTAGTAAAAGTTGAAGTTGCTGATGTTTTGAAAAAAAAATTCAGAATTGTTCTGTCGCTCAATCTGCATGGCATACAAATTCTTTATTATTGTTATACTGATCAGGATGAGTATTTTGACTTATTACAACCGGATGACCTATTTGAATTTAGCGGCCAATTTGTTGTTGCAACTCCGTTGAATGTAAGGTTTGATACCTTTATTATTGATGTATTGCTTGAAGAAGGTGCGGTTGTAGTGCATTAATATTATTCGCGATAAACAGTGAAGACGTAGTCTAAAATGGATATCCTATCTGCATCATCTAACCCAACAAAGGTAATGTCGTACAAAGTATCATCCGAAGCTGTTACTTTACCGGTAATATCAATTTTTTTAGTTCCTAAAGTAAGATGCCCTTTAACATAATGTTCTAATGGTGTAGTGGTTTGCAATAGGGCTTCTCTATCTGTTAATTCTTTGACGATACCTTCATGCCATTGTATCTCTTCAGATGAAAAACTTCTGGACGTATTGATGGAAAAAGTAAAAAAAGTGAATGGAATATTGACCTGTGCCTTCAAACATCGTCGTGAGGGATTATATACTATTGTATCGGTATGTTGCAGAAGAATAATTGGAAATGGAGCATTAATTTTTCCCAGAATAGTAGTATTAAAATCATACGAGCCATCAGGATAAGGCCATAGGTAGCATTCTACAGTATCATTTTCTTTCACATGTGATAAAAAATCTTCTGAAGATTTACATAGTAAAAAAAGTTCATTATTCTCAATCACCGTTAAGAGAGCATATCCATAACCTTTTTTATACACTCTGACGGGTGTATTTGTTTTAATATCGGCTGTTTTTGCAATGTTTTTCATGGGATACCCCTGAATATAAATATGTAGTAGCAATTAATAATGTAAATTGTATGGTTATTGTTACAATTACTTTCTCCATTTACTCTATCACTGGAGAAACAGATTTAAAATTTAATTTTAGTAGCCACCTTTTATAGAAGCATGGCTGTGCAGTCAAGGGTAAATTTGTTACTATGCAATAAAATAGATATTTTTTAAAAAATTGAAAACCTGACAAAAAAGAATTGAAAAAAAATTGTTGCAAATCATACTATGTGCAAAAATAGTGGTATTCCTTCTGCTACATACACTATGTAATGTAGCTATTAATAACCATAGGGGGTAACAGTGAATAAATACGAATTAATAGTGATTTTACGTCCTACTGATAAGCTGGATATACTCAAAGAAAAGCTTCGAGATATCTTAAAAAAGAATCAGGTGGTCATTGAATCTGATGAACCATGGGGCGTTCGTGCTATGGCATATGCTATAGACAGAGCAAATGACGGGTATTATGAGTACTTTATTGTACAGATAGATCCAGCTCAGATCAGTGCTATTATTGCTGAATTCAGATTACAACCCGATATCCTGCGTTATCTATTTGTACGATTGCCAAATTTAAGCAAAACAGCGTAAATTACCATGCCAGGCGATCTGAATAAAGTTATACTTGTTGGCAGGATTGTTAGGGACCCTGAGTTGCGGTATACTCCAGGGGGCGCCGCTGTTGTTTCTTTTTCAATAGCTAATAACCGCATATATGTGAAAAATAATGAAAAGCAGGAAGTTGTATCATTTTTCAATTGTGTTGCGTGGGGTAAATTAGCCGAAACAGTTGCTAACTATTGCAAAAAGGGACAGCAATTAGCCTTAGAGGGGAGATTACAACAGCGTTCATGGGACGATAAAGATGGGAACAAGCGTTCCACCGTTGAGGTGGTAGCAGAATCATTGCAATTTTTAGGTGGAAAACCGCATGCTGAAACATCACCATCAGTAGACAGCATGGAAACTGGCGATATGGGTTCTACCGAACCATTCTCTGATGATGATATTCCATTTTAGTAAAATTATAATTTTATTTTTTAAAGAGGTATATAAATGAGTGAAGAAATAAATCAGGGTGAAACTATACAGGCACAGGAAAATATAATTCCGGAAGATACAAAATCATCTGAAGTTGCAAGACATTCAGAGGATAAAGCATTATCTGCAGCCGTGCAGGTGCAGCGTGTACCAAAATTTAAAAAGAAGGTGTGTCGTTTTTGCGAGGATCCTAATGTAGCTATTGATTATAAAAATCCGGATTTACTGGTCAGGTTTATTACTGACCGTGGCAAAATATTACCCAGACGTATTACTGGCACCTGTGCAAAACATCAGCGCCATTTAGCACGTGCAATTAAGCGTGCAAGGACCATAGCACTGTTACCATTTGTGGTAAAATAGGTTGTATTTGCTATTGTGGAACTTATAGTACATCTTATAGCTGGTATAGCGTTATGTGTTATTACTGCTATAGTAGTTTATAAATTGAAATATAAAGCTCTGGCGATAGCTCTGGTCATGGTTCTATCGGCTTTATTTTTAGGTCTATCATATTTTTATAATGAGATGATTGGTCTTGAGCTTATTATAACGGGTGCTGTGTTTGGATATGTGGCAAAACGGTTTTCATTCCAGCGATATTTTATTACCAGCGTTACCATAGTATGGCTTTTGCTTTTGATTATTCATTATATACTCTATTTTGTAAAAGGAATTGATGCTATATCCGGCAATCAAAAAATTATTGAGGAAATCATTAATGCTTCATCAATTCCTGTTACTGAAAAGCAGGTCCTGTCACAACAATTGAAAGACTTTTTACCACTGATGCGCGTGCTTATGCCGTTTTCATATTTTTTCAGTTCTGCTGCAATTTCAATTTTAGTCTATGTATTTGTTTTTGCCTTCTTTGTACGGTTTAAGTTTTTACAGACTGAAGACAATACAATTTCGCTTTTCCGTGTTGATGAATGGGTGGTTTTTTTGTTGATAGCAAGCTGGCTTGTTGTTCTATTAGGTAAAGAATTACAAACTGTTTGGGCGATAGCTCTGAATATTGGACTTGTTTTATGTGTAGTCTATACTATACAGGGTATATCGGTTATACTGTTTGTGTTTGAAAAGAAGCAATGGCCTAAATTGTATGGATTCCTTATACTTTTTGTTACAATTTTATTAGGATTCCAGGTGATGTTTTTTGTTATCACCATGCTGATGGGTATAGGTATTATTGATTTCTGGATGAATTTCAGAAAGATTGCATAAATTCAATTTTCGGAGGAATTTCACTATGAGAGTAATATTACAGAAAGATGTTCAAAATTTAGGTGAAGCTGGTGATATCAAGGAAGTAGCAGAAGGATTTGCCCGCAATTTCCTTTTGCCCAAGAAACTTGTTATACCATATAATGAGTCAAGTGCAAAAGCAATTGAGCATCAAAAAAAACTAGTTAAAATAAAAAAGGAAAAACGTAAAAAAGAAGGGCAGAAGCTTGCGGAGGCATTATCAAGTGTTGCCTTAACTATTGGTGCTCAGGTTGGTGAGGATGATAAGCTATTTGGTTCGGTTACTGCTATCGACATTGCCGACAAACTTTTACAAATGGGATATACCATTGATAAACGAAAGATAGTGTTGCCCGAACCCATAAAGAAAGCTGGTGAGTATGAAGTAAAGATTAAATTAGAAGAAGGATTAACAGCTACTATAAAGGTTAGCGTGGTAAAGGAGTAATCGCATGCTTGATGTTGGCATGCCTCCTCATGATACAGAGGCTGAAGCTGCGTGTTTATCTTCTATACTATTAAGTAAAGATGCATTGCTAAAGGTTATAGAAATCCTCCAGGTGGAGGATTTCTATATTGATGCACATAGAATGATCTATGAGGCAATCAGGGAGCTGGAAATAAAATCAGTTCCTATTGACCTCATTACTATAAAACAGCGGCTCATTGATAAAAAACAGTTTGAAAAAGTTGGCGAAGATCAGGCTCTGGTCAATATATACCGTACTGTATCTACCTCAGCTAATGCTGAATATTATGCAAACAGGGTCAAAGAGTTAAGCTTACGCCGTAAACTTATTGAAACATGCACCACCATTGCCGAACGTTCATACGATACAACATTGGATACAAAAGTTTTACTGGATGATGCCGAAAAAGATATTTTCCTCATTACACAGCGCAGAATTACCAGCGATTTTATAAGTTTAGCAAATGTTTTAAAAGAAACCCTTGAAAATATAGGGCACATGTATGAGACAAAAAGGCCGGTCACAGGTATTGCCGGTGGATTTACTGACCTTGATGCAATGCTTACCGGCTTTCATCCTTCAGAGCTCATCATTATTGCTGCACGTCCCTCAATGGGTAAAACTGCGCTTGCGCTGAATATTGCCAATCATGTTGCATTGCGTGAAAAGCAACCAACATTGTTCTTTTCATTGGAAATGCCTGCTACACAGCTAGCTACCCGTATCTTATGTATTGAATCATTAATTGATATGCAGCATGTCCGAACCGGTCAGATAAGCAATGAGCAGTTGCGCAAACTGGTTGATATTTCGGGCAGACTTGAGAAATCACCAATGTTTATTGATGACACCCCTGGATTAAGCATATTTGAGTTGCGGGCAAAAGCACGACGATTTGCCCAGAAGCAGAAGGTTGGCTTAATTGTTGTAGACTATATGCAGCTTATAGTTGCAAATAGCCGTTTAGAGCGTCATCAGCAAATAGCTGAAATAAGCAATGCATTGAAACAATTAGCCCGTGAGTTATCGGTACCGGTCATTGCACTATCACAGCTTTCACGTGCGGTAGAATCACGTACCGACCAGATGCCACAGTTGTCCGACCTGCGCGAGTCAGGAGCTATTGAACAGGATGCTGATGTTGTGTTATTTATTTACCGTGAAGAGAAGGTAAAAAAAGAAACCGAGCGCCTTGGCATTGCAGACATCATTGTTGCCAAACAGCGTAATGGCCCAACAGGGAGGATAGAGCTGCGATTCTGGGATAAATACATGAAGTTTGGAACTGTTGAAAAATTCAGAGAAGAAGCTGAATGATATGAATAATGCTGAGATTATATTCCTCCGCCCTGTTATGAAATTTTTTGAGTCTGTAGGCAACCATACCCTTTTTTTTGCTCAAACGGTTAAATGGATTTTTAAACCGCCGTTTGATACAAAGAATATTTTATTGCAGATGCTTGAAATTGGCTATAAATCACTGCCGGTAACATGCATAACGCTTTTTTTTACGGGGATGGTAATGGCATTGCAGATTGGCAGGGCAATGGATTCGCTCATGTCCGGTTCATCAATATTTATCGGGAGTGCGGTGTCCATTGCCATGTTCAGAGAACTGTGCCCGGTACTTACAGCGCTCCTATTATCAGGAAGGGTAGGTTCAGCTATTGCTGCCGAAATTGGCACCATGCGTGTTACCGAACAGATTGATGCTCTCATTACGCTTGATGCCAATCCCATTCAGTACCTTTCGGTGCCACGCTTTATGGCATGCCTTGTCATGACACCGGTACTGGTTGTCATCACCGATGTTGTGGGCTCGTTAGGGGGAGCATTTATTGCATATTTTAATTTAGGAATTACTATCGATAAATATATTGAGAATGTTTTTAATTATTTGCAGGTTATGGATTTTTTAACAGGATTATTGAAATCAGTTTTTTTTGGTATTGAGATTGCCATCATAGCCTGTTATCAGGGTTTCAATACATTTGGTGGAGCAGAAGGCGTCGGCAAATCTACTATCCGCGCAGTGGTTGCATCATCAATGACCATACTCATATCCGATTACTTTCTTACATACCTTTTACAATTTATTGAATAGAATTAAAGAATTGCCTATGAAATCGCTGAAGAAAAGAAAAGAAGAGTTTATTAAGCTATTGCAAAAAAACAGGATACCAAAAAGGATTGTTGATGCTTTTGCGATAGTTAATCAGGAAGATTTTTTTGATGAAATATATAGCGATGCACTGTATGGAACACAGCCCATTCCTGTAGCCCCTGGTAAAACAGGTGATGAGCCGCTGACATTAGCACGGATGATTCATTACTGTGGCATTAAAAAGGATTTCCATGTCCTTGAGATTGGCACCGGTTCAGGATATTCAACAGCAATTATGGCACACCTTGCACAATCTGTAACAACTGTTGAAATTGATGAAGAGCTGGCATTGCTTGCAAAGAAGCGATTTTCCCGCTTGAAGTTAACCAATATCAGAGTTTTTGCAGGCGATGGTACCACTATTGATGAATCATCAGGGATTTTTAATGCAGCCGTGATATTTGCAGGTTGCACAAAAAGGCCATTGATGCTGCTTCATGTCATGAAGCAGGATGGCGTAGTGGTGTTTCCTATGGGTCCAGCTCATCAACAGCAGATTGCACTGATGCTTAATCACAGGGATGAAAAGGTTGAAGGCGTTTTTCCTGTTGTGTTTAAGGAGTTTTGCACCTTTATGCCGATTGCTGGCATATATGGATGATTATATATCTGATTTTTTAATTTTATCCGGATCCTCATCGGGCTTGTAACAGTAACGGCAACCATAGATTAAAATCTTTGTGCTGTCTTTTACAATTTTTGATGCATACAGTGCCTCATAGCGCGAAAGCTTTGAGCCACATACAGGGCATGTTCTTTCTTTCATGGAAGCAGGGGTGAAATTTTTATCAACGGTTTTAGCTGGCATTACAGTGGCAGCTTTATTTGTCTCTTTTTTTGCAGATTGCGAAGTTTTTTTTTGCAGATGATGATACAGCGAAAGCATATATAAAAATAATGCAATACCTGCTCCAAACGACAGTATATATAAAATAATCTCAACCATGGATGCTATGCCCTTTTTGTTATAACGTTAATCATAATGGTATGATCCGTTACTGGTTTCATGGTATAATCTCCTGCTATATCCACTACCAATAATCCACATTTTTTTATAATAGGAATTATCTCATCAATGGTGTATATGCGTTGCAGATGTTCTTCAATAATGGTGCGGCTTTGTGTTGCAAATGTCAATTTAGTATATACCATCTTTGATTTTTCATCATATTCATTATACCATGTTATATCCGTTCCTTTTACTGTATATGCAAAAAGCCTGCGATGAAAGTTTTTCATTATATTATACTGCGTGGTAATATCAAAGAGGAATATACTGTTATACGACATGCAATTGTATGCACAACGCAGTGCTTTTGCAAAATCATCATAGGTAAGCAGATAGTTAAAGGTATCGTGTACTGAAAATATAAAATCAACTGTCTTTGATAGTGCAAAGCAGGTAATATCACCACAAAAGATGTGAAAATTTTTATTAGCCCGCGTTTTTGCAATGGATAACATTGCTATTGATTTATCCATGCCGTATATTTCATAATCATCCATGGAAAATTTTGGCCCAAACTTGCCGGTGCCGCAGCCCAGTTCAAGCACCGTGCGTGGATTGGAAATGTACTTGCACATAACGTTGCGCAGGTATCGGTACCATTCATTATAGTTAACATGCTGAAGCATGTAGTCATAATACGGTGCTAAGTGGTGATATTCGTTCATGGGGCAATATGCTTCCATTGTAATTTTTTTTGTAAGCGGTTTATCCGGTGAGCAAAGCGTGCTTTGTAGCGGCTGTTGAGTTCATTGTCATCTGGTGAAACATTAACAATAACTATCGCCCTGCTACAGTATTCAAGTGCCTTTTCATAGTCTTTTACTGCATGCTCGTAGTGTTTGGCAAGTTCTTCAAGTGAAAAAAGGTTGGTATGCTTTTCCCAGAACGCCAGTGCCCTGTCAGTATAACCCAATCGCTTTAATGCTGTTGAATATTTTTTAAAAAGCGAATGCTCGTTATGGAGTAATGCAAATCCTGCATATTCAACAAGCTCAACAAACAACTGAATGTTACGGCTATAAAGATGTTTGGCAATGTTTGTATAAAGGTTTGATGGTACCTGATGAAATTGTTTTGCATGCAGCATTTGATAAAGGGTGTTAAAAAAAACAAGCAGTAAAACCATTGAGGTTATGTCTATACGGTTGTGTTCAATAACATTGATAATACGCGGGTCAAAACCTGTTTGCTGATAGGTAAAATATACGTCGGGGATAAGGTAGCCAGGGATATCGTCGGTACGGGTAACATCAAGCAAAAGTTCTTCCAGCGATTTTAGCGAGCAGCTTGCATAAATAGATTTGAATATTGAGCGGGCTGGTTTTAGCAGATCAATGACAGGCATTGATACGGGAAAGCCCGGTATGCGGTTAATCCTGAACCTGGTTTTTATAATGGGAATATCAAATGTTTTCCCGTTAAAGGTTACAATAGCTTTGTAGTTGTTTACCCTGTCAGCAAAATAGTAGAGCAGTGCTGGTTCATCGGCGTATTCACGCATGAATAGTTGCTCAACGGTAAAGACGTTATTGGCAAAGTATCCCATGCCAAGTAAAAATGCGTAGTTTCCTGTTCCGCTTGTAAGGGATGTTGTCTCAATGTCAAAAAATATACACTCATGGAGATGCAGGGGTTCTATATGGTGTATGCGACAGTAATCATCAAGATAAAGCTGGGCGGTAGTGATAGGGAAGCTATCACTATCATGGTGGTGAGCAAATAGCGTGACGGCTCCATGGGGAGTTGTTATGGTGCTGCCGCCATTGAGTGATATCCATGAACTATCGTGCACAACAGTTTCCTGCTTAGTGTAATATATGTCCAGTCTGTCCTTCAAATTCATTGTGCAATATTTCAAGAAGTGCTATTATTTTTTCTTTTATCCCTGTTCGGGTAATCATTGGCCCTATGCAGGCAGGACAGCCGTTTGTGCAGGTGCAGGCGGCTATAACTTCTTTTGAGGCTTGAGCTATCAAACCAAAAATAGCAAAAATTCGCTCGGAGATACCAACGCCACCTGGAACGGCATCATAGATAAATATCGTTGGCCTCTGGGTAAAGTGTGAAAGGTTTTCAAACACCACGCGTATATCGCCATAGTCGCATAATGTGTACAACGGTGCAATGGTTCGCAAAATATAGGATAGCCCTATGAAAACCTCCCCGGCCTCTTCGCGTTCAAATTGTTGCACACACTCGTCGGTAAAGCTGCACCACACTGATGTGGAATGCATCTCCAATTCGGGAAGATTAATTTTGCCCCAGCCGATATTCTCATGCGAACCAAATTTTATCTTTTTAAACATGATGGCTTTGGTGCGTACATTGACCTCGCCTAAACTGAGTGTTGCTATTGAAAATGATTTATTATTAAATTCCTCAAGTACATGGATATCAGTTTTTTCCTCTGCATCGGTATAATAATCAGATTCAACCTCATGGCAGTAGGCAATTTTACGTTCCCAGTCTAATTTGTCAATGTAATACTGTTGTCCCTGATGAATATAGATTGCATCATCGTGAATCATGGTGGGTGCTGATGGATAGTCAATCTGACCAATGACCTCAGCGTGATTATCGTTATGCACTATCACCACATTGTCCTGTGAAGCACTGCGAAGCGAAATGTCATTTGCAGGATAGATATCGCTCATCCAGTGAAATTTTCCGCCAGATTCTTTTAAGATATTTTTTGATGCCAGGTAGTGCAGCATCTCTTTTGTGGTTAGATGGTGATGGGTAAACAGTTCATCAGTTGAAAAGGGAATTTCAAATGCTGCGCATTTAATGTGATCCATAAGTATCAGCAGATTGTCAGGGTTGATATTGGCAGTTTCCGGATTGTTTTCAAAAACAAAATGAGGATGTCTGGCAATGTACTGATCAAGCGGAGAGCTTGTTGCAACCATAATGGCCAGTGATTCGGCGCCGCGACGGCCTGCACGTCCCGATTGTTGCTGAAGCGATGCAATAGAGCCTGGATAGCCTACTGATATGGCACAGTCGAGCATACCAATATCAATGCCCAGTTCTAAAGCGTTGGTTGAAACTACAGCGTTAATCTTTTTTTCACGAAGTCCCTTCTCAATCTGACGCCGTTCATTGGGGAGATATCCACCACGATATGCAGCAATAGAATAGTTGTTGCACTTTTCCTTTAAATAGGTAGCTATGATCTCCACGCGCAGCCTGCTTCTGCAAAAAATGATAGTTGAAACATTATTTTTTACGCACAGCGAGCCTATGCTTGCTGCCTCTTTTATGGCTGATGCTCGTATACCCAGCGCTTTATCCACAACAGGAGGGTTATAAATAACAAAATGTTTTTTCCCGCGCGGTGCGCCGTTGTTGTCAATGATGGTAAAGGGCAATTCAAAAATTGTTTCAGCTAACTCTTTTGGATTATGGATGGTAGCTGAGCAGCAGATAAATTGCGGATTGCTGCCATAAAACGAGCATATGCGTTTTAACCGTCGCATGAGGTTGGCAAAATGGCTCCCAAAAACGCCTTTATAGGTGTGTATTTCATCAACAACGATGTATTGAAGATTTTCAAAAAGCTTAACCCATATGGTATGGTGAGGCAAAATTCCCGAATGAAGCATATCTGGATTGGTAATGACAATATTGCCTGCTGTTCGTATTGCTTTGCGTGCAGATTGTGGTGTGTCGCCATCAAAGGTATATGTTTTAACCGATAGTCCCGCAAAGCCAATGATCTCCTGCAGCTCAGAAAGCTGGTCCTGTGAAAGCGCTTTTGTTGGGAAAAGATACAATGCTCGTGCATCAGGATGTTTTACTATGTGATTGAGTACGGGAAGATTATAGCACAATGTTTTACCAGATGCTGTTGGTGTTACAACAACAATGTTTTCTTTTCGTTGTACTGCATCGCAGGCGCTACGCTGATGGGTGTAAAGCTTTTCAATCCCGCGTTTTTTATACACTGCTATAATTGATGCATCACAATTATCAGGATATAAGGCATATTCTGCTTCTTTAGCAGGGATGGTATGCCATGCAGCAACCTGTTTTATAAATGGTTCATAATTTGTAAGATATTCTATAAACTGTTGAATATTCATTGTTATGGATAACTCACACGATATTTTGTTACTATCATATCCGGCTGGTATGAACGCTTTGCAAAGCGCAGAGCTTCAACACCTAAATCCTGTTCAAAGTTAAAAAATTTATAGTTAGCTGGTAATGCATTTGCACAGTGGTTGTAAAGATACTGGTATATTCCCTTATAGCTTGTTATAGCTTTTGCAAAATGTATTGCAAACATATCAACGGTAATTGCTTCGCCAATAATAAATGCTGCCGGTTTATCGTCAACATAATATATACTGCCGCACAGATTAAGTTCGTCAAGCAACATGCATGCTTCACTACAGGCGCTAACATCAGCCGAGGTGCCTGATTCTTTTTTCCATTCATCAAGTACATACAGCGCATCGTTTATCCGTTCGGATGTCAGTGGCAAAACAGTGGTAGAATATTTTGCTGTAAATTGATACAGCAGGTTTCTTTTGCCATGCAGCTTTTTACCGGGGTATGTAGCTAATTTTTCCTTTGTGTAAACATAGTCCGAATCGCCATCGTTGTAGTAGTAGCTCAACCCTTTTTCCGTAAAAAAATGAAGCCAATCATCAGCAATTGGGAAAAGACAGCTTCCGGGAAGTAACAGTTGCGTTAGCTTTTCGGCATACTCACAATCCAGGGGTTTAACTGGCATGATGTAGCTTGTACCATCATAGGTTATGCCCCGGACCGCAACAATATCTCCGCTTATATACGAATAGTTGTGTTCTTTTCTAAACAGATATAAATTTGCAAACGAATATTCAGAAATTGGCAGTTGAATCTGGCTTAAAAGCGGTTGTAAAATAGCTTTGTGCGATAGTTCCAGTGATTGTTCTTCCATTGCCATAACTAATCCCTTTTATCAATATGCCTTTGTCCGGGCATAGTACGGAGTATTCCTTCTTTTTCAATCTTATTTTTTTATTTTATAAGTGCTATAAAATTTTTATAAATCTATTGACGATAGTATTATTTGTCAGTATATTTCTCATTAATTTTAAATAGCTGCAATAAGCCGAGATCCATGAAAGCAGCAATGGATGCGGGGGAACCACTTTATGGGGCGTATTCCTTGCGAAGGATAGGGTACTTCCAAACCCAAGCCCGTCAGCTAACCTCGTAGGCTTTTGGAAGGGCAAGAGCGTTAAACTGCTTTTTGCAGTTTTTTTTATGTCCTTGCCCCCATAAGGGGGTATTTATGAGCTTTCGCAAAAAATTTTTGAAAGCAGTATCACCTTTTCAAATACTGGTATTGGGATATCTGCTAATAACAGTTTCAGGTGCATTCCTTCTTTCCATCCCATTTGCTTCAAAAGACGGACAATGGCACAATTATGTTGATTCGTTATTTATGGCAGCATCCGCCATAAGCACCACCGGTTTGGTTGTAGTAGATACCGGCAGTTTTTATACATTATTTGGACAGTTAGTTTTAATGACTATTTTCCAGATTGGCGGGATAGGATATATGTCGTTGTTGATGTTTGTACTGTATCTTTTTGATATAAAGACATCAATAACTGTACAGCTAACAGCAAAAGAATCACTTTCGGGCCCTACGCTTAGAATATTAGGGAAATTTTTTTTAGTTACTGTTATATTTACATTAATCTTTGAAGCAAGTGGCGCAATAGTTTTAGCATTGTACTGGATGCAAAAATATAATAGTATAACTGCTGTCTATTATGGCGTGTTTCATTCAATTTCAACTTTCTGCACGGCAGGATTTTGTTTATTCCCTGACAGTTTAATGAGCTATAAAGATAGTATTATAATAAATGGTTCAATAAATTTTTTATCACTTGCAGGCGGTATAGGTTTTATTGTATTGTATGAAACGTTTGCGTTTGTTTCTAAACGATTGAGGGGTATAAAAGTTAAACATGTATCTGTTCATACAAAAGTAGTATTATTGACAACTTTTATCATTGTAATAACTGCTACACTATTACTACTGGTAACCGAGCATTGGGATTATAGTACAAGCATTATACAAAGATTTGTCTATTCTTCATTTCAGGTAATATCAGCATCGACAACTGATGGATTTAATACCATAGATATTGGTGGAATGAGTTCTGCCAGTATTATAATTATAATGTTACTTATGTTTGTGGGTGCTTCACCTGGCAGCACAGGCGGTGGAATTAAGACAACAACATTTGCAATCATATGCATGTATATTGTATCCTTATTGAAGGGAAGGAGCAATGGAGTTGTAAATATTTATGAAAGAGAAATCCCGACAGAATCTATTAATAAAGCGCTTGGTATTTTTATAATGTTTATTATAGTAACTATGATTGATTTGATATCAATGAGTATGACCGAAAAATGTAATTTTGAAAACATTTTATTTGAAATAATATCAGCTTTAGGAAATACAGGATTATCAACAGGGATAACCTCCCAATTAAGTATTACCGGTAAGGTTTTATTAACGGTGACAATGTTTATAGGCCGGGTAGGACCTATAACATTTGGTTTTTTTAT
The DNA here is from genome assembly GCA_035420565.1 of Spirochaetota bacterium. GTDB lineage: Bacteria > Spirochaetota > UBA4802 > UBA4802 > UB4802 > UBA4802. The sequence continues at coordinate 21,286 of DAOLVF010000031.1, forward strand.
TCTTGGTAATAAAAAGGTACAGATTGTTCACTATCCGCAGGAGGATATATTTGTTGGTTAAAGATTTATGATATTTTTTAAATAATGGGCAAAACATTATTCTGTAATGATAATTATTTATAGTATAATTATTACCATAATAGATAAAAATTTCCTTGATGATAAAAACGAGCACACAATATTATATAAAAATATTTTCTAAAAAGTATCTCTATTAATAACGTTTTTCATTATTAAAACATTGTTAAAATATGATACAACATTTTTCATTACTTTTCCACAATGGAATATCATAAATCTAATGATCAAAGGTTCCCTGATATTTAGGCGTATACATTGTTGTAATATTACAAGGTAAAAGTTAAAAATAAACTATGAATGCAAGGATGTAATATGCCGGGCACTCTTAAAGGATAAAAAATGATACAAAATAAACACGATCAGGCAGCAGCAATAGAAGAAGTATCGGCTTCCATAGAAGAATTATCTGCTGGTAATGAAAATGTTAAGCTTCATACAGATAGGCAGTTTGACAGGATTGCCATTTTATCACAGATTATGATAACAGCTTCTGATCTTATTAAAGAGATGATAGATCTTACTCAGAAAGCGCTCACAAGAATGCAGGATATTTTTAAAAAAGCACAATCCGGTGAGGCATCACTTGCTCTTATGAGTGAGTAAATGGGAACTATCGCCAAAAGTTCTGGTGAAATCAACGGAATCATTGCAATAATAATAAATGATATATCAGACAGAATTAATTTACTGTCGCTCAATGCTGCTATTGAAACCGCTCGTGCTGGGGATCATAGAAGAGGTTTTGCAGTTGTTGCAGGTGAAGTATCAAAATTAGCCGATCAGACAGCTGTAAGTATAAAAACCATAGGATCGCTAATAATAAACAATGATCGTGAAATAAAAACTGGGATGCAAAACGTTTCTCAGGCAATAGGGACAATTAATAGCATAATTAAAGATATAGATGTTATCGTTTCACATATCAGTGCAATATCTGATACTTTTAAGGCAGGCCGAGGAAAATAATAAAGCTGTGAAGGTGGGAACGCTGTGAGTTTGCTTTCAGAGCAGATAAAAATTGCAATGGATGAACAAAAATCAGCAATTAGCGAAATAGCAAAAACGGTGAGTTCTATCAATGAATTAGCACAGGAGAATACTGCAAAAGGATTGGATATTACCGAAACTTCCAGAGCACTTGTCGGCAAAGTGCAATCTATAAATAAAGAGATAGATGAGTTTTCATCTGGAACATAGGTATCTCACGGTATGATGGTAAATGTAAAATTTTCATTTTACTGCCCCCATAATGTATACTATTGATACATCTGATATTAGCAAGATTTTTGCCGGATTAGATAGCCCGGTTTTTGATGTACCCATAAAATAACTATTGACAGGAGTTGTTCCCTGATAAATTGTAACTTTTCAATAATTAATGATTTAAGATACATATATTTTTAGCTATATACGGAGATAATAATATGCCGTTTTATAAATTTATACCCCATGAAATAAAATTTTTTGATTTGTTTGATAGACAGG
>DAOLVF010000032.1:0-20028 GCA_035420565.1 Spirochaetota bacterium
CGAGGAAGAAATTTCTGTAGAGAAGTAAATTTTCTTGACAATTAAAAGGGTAAAATTGATTAATCACATTCAGTTAAAATATGGAAGTGAGAAAATTATAATATTATAGTGAACACTAATAAATGATGATAAGGAGATGGAATGCCTACAATTAATCAATTAATAAGGAAAGGGAGATCAGAAAAAGTAAAAAAAACAAAATCTCCGGCATTAAAAAGCTGTCCCCAGAAGCGTGGTGTTTGTACCAGGGTGATGACCGTAACACCTAAAAAACCAAATTCAGCGTTACGGAAGGTTGCACGTGTTCGGCTTACTAATGGGATAGAGGTAACTGCATACATTCCCGGTATTGGTCATAATTTACAGGAACACTCGGCAGTTTTAGTCCGTGGTGGAAGGGTGAAGGATTTACCCGGTGTCAGGTATCATATAGTACGTGGTACATTGGATTCATTAGGTGTTAATGACAGGAAGAAGGGTCGTTCCAAATATGGCACAAAGAGGCCTAAAGCATAAATGATATCGAAACGTTGTTACTTTGATGGAGAAGTAATGTTTAGAGATGTCCATACAAGTGATTTGAAAATTTGTAATAGCGAGGTTTAAGAATGGCACGAAGGCGTAGACCAGCAAAAAGAACTATCTTACCGGATCCCAAATATGGAAATATAGTTGTTTCAAAGTTTATCAACTCTATGATGACAGAAGGGAAGAAAGGTGTTGCTGAAAGAGCATTTTATAAAGCCCTTGAATTGATAGGACAACGCACCCAGAAAGATCCTATTGAAGTATTTATAAATTCACTGGAAAATGTTAAGCCGCTTGTAGAGGTTAAATCACGAAGAGTGGGGGGGGCTACGTATCAGGTACCAGTTGAAATACGTCCTGAAAGAAGACAGGCATTAGCTATTCGATGGATTGTTACTCATTCACGCAACCGGAGCGAGAAAACCATGTTCCAAAAATTAGCCGGTGAGCTATTAGATGCTTTTAATAATACTGGTACATCAATCAAGAAAAAAGAAGATACTCATAAAATGGCAGAAGCAAATAAAGCGTTTGCACATTATAAATGGTGATATATTTACTTATTCAGGCTTTGATAGTATAATGATAAAAAAATACCAGGGGCTACCCCCTGGTATTTGGTGCTTTAGCTTAAAAATAAATATTTAAAATACATTGATGATTAAGTGTTAATTATGGGAAGAGAACTGCCAATACACAGGACCAGAAATATTGGCATCATGGCGCATATTGATGCCGGGAAAACTACATTAACTGAACGTATACTTTACTATACCGGTAAAACCTATAAGATTGGTGAAGTACATGACGGGACTGCTGAAATGGACTGGATGATACAGGAAAAAGAACGTGGCATTACTATAACAGCAGCAGCTACCACAACCTACTGGAAAAATACACGAATTAATATTATTGATACTCCAGGTCATGTAGATTTTACTGTGGAGGTTGAGCGCAGTTTGCGAGTTTTAGATGGGGCTATTGCTGTATTTGATGCAGTAGCTGGTGTTGAACCGCAAAGCGAAACGGTATGGCGGCAGGCTGACCATTATAATGTTCCACGTATATGTTTTATTAATAAAATGGACAGGGTAGGAGCTGATTTTGAACGCTGTCTTACCATGATAAAAGAACGATTGTATTCCATTCCCCTTCCATTGCAGATACCCTATGGGAAAGAAGATATTTTTAGGGGTGTTATTGATCTGATACAAATGAAAGGAATAATATGGACTGATGCATCAGGTGAGCACTATGAATATACCGCTATCCCGGATGAATTGCAAAGTGAAGCCCAATACTATCGTGAGCACCTCATTGAAACAGTAGCGGAACATGATGAGCAGATTCTTGATAAATATCTGGCAGGAGTTGAAATAGATGAACAAGAGTTAAAAAGAGCTATCCGCACTGTTACAATAAAATCAGCATTATTTCCTGTTTTTTGTGGGAGTGCATTAAAGAATAAGGGAGTGCAACCATTGATTGATGCTATTGTGGATTACTTACCCTCGCCCAAAGACATCCCTTCAATTAAAGGGAATGATGCCCACCATGATGATGTTATAGTGGAACGCCATCCCGATGATAAGGAACCATTTTGTGCTCTTTGTTTTAAAATCATGACTGATGCGTATGTGGGAAAATTATGCTATGTACGTGTTTATTCCGGGCATGTATCGGTAGGTGAATCCATTCTAAATGTCAACAAACAAAAAAAGGAAAGAATACAACGCATATTACGAATGCATGCAAATGACAGAGAAGATATTAAGGAGCTATATACTGGTGATATAGCGGCGATTGTTGGTTTTAAATTTGCTCAAACTGGTGATACTATTACTTCAATTGACGCACCGATAGTATTAGGAAAAATGGAATTCCCCGAACCGGTGATTTCTATAGCCATTGAACCCAAAACAAGAGCTGATCTAGAAAGGTTGCATATGATATTAAAACGCCTTGTTGATGAGGACCCTACCATTTTTGTTAAAGTTGATGAAGAAAGTGGGCAGACTGTTCTTTCAGGAATGGGTGAGCTTCACCTAGAGATTATAGTTGATAGATTGCAAAGGGAATTTAATCTTCCAGTTAATATAGGGAAACCACAGGTTGCCTATAAAGAGACAGTTTCTACAACTGCAAAAGCTGAGGGTATTTTTGAAAAGGAAATTGGAGGTAAATTACAGTATGGACACGTTTTGCTGGAGGTTAGTCCATGCGATAGTCACTTTGAATTTATATCAAAATTAGATAGTGCGGCTATACCAGATATAATTATTAAAGCAATCGAAATGGGATGCAGGGATGCGCTTAATTCCGGTGTTATTGCAGGATATGAAATGACCAGAATACGGGTGATAGTGGAAGATGCTAAATACCGTGAAGATGTATCAGTAGAGCATGCATACAGGATTGCTACGACAATGGCGTTTAGAGATGCTGTAAAAAAGGCAACTCCTGTGTTGTTAGAGCCAATTATGAAACTGGAGGCGGTAGTTCCTGACGAATATATGGGTGATATTATCAATGATATCAATGCACGAAGGGGGAAGATAGAACATATCGACATACGAGGTATGTTGAAAGTTATTGATGCTTATGTACCGCTATCAGAGGCATTTGGGTATGCTACGGCAGTACGTTCGTTGAGTCAGGGTAGGGCATCACACACACTGCAGTTTAACCATTATGATGTAGTGCCACAAAATGTTATGGAGAAAATAATAGGGAGTTACTATAGACCTGTTTAATGAATCTGATATTATAAATGGTATTAATTAATTTTTATTTTTTTTAAAAAATATTTGATATTTTTAAAATTACGCAATAAATTAGTTGACAGATATAGCATATATTTTTTAATTCACACACTTCCACCTTTTGTCCCTCAATAGATGATGTGGGAGATTGTGTTATATAGAGTGAATACATTCTTGTAATTGAAGATTGTTAAAATTTTATTATATCTATAGTAAAGTAGAGTATGCTTAATCTGTTTTTTTTTGCTAAGTTGAAAATTATTATTTTGATGAAGGAGATAACAAATGGCAAAGGCAAAATTTGAACGAACAAAACCGCATGTCAATGTTGGTACTATTGGTCATATCGATCATGGTAAAACAACATTAACCTCTGCAATTACAAAGGTTTTGACAGCAGCGTATGGCGGTCATAATAAACCTATTGATTTTGATCAGATAGACAATGCACCTGAAGAAAAAGCAAGAGGTATAACGATTGCCACGTCGCATCAGGAATATGAAACTCCTAATAGGCATTATGCGCATGTTGACTGCCCTGGCCATGCTGACTATATCAAAAATATGATAACCGGTGCTGCCCAGATGGATGTTGCAATATTAGTTGTTGCTGCGACGGACGGCCCAATGCCACAGACAAAAGAACATGTCTTATTGGCACGACAGGTAAATGTTCCTTATATTATTGTTTTCTTGAATAAAGTTGACATGCTTGATCCGGCTGATAGAGACGAGCTTGTTGAATTGGTTGAAATGGAGATCCGTGATTTACTGAATAAATATGAGTTTCCTGGCGATACTATCCCCATTATTCCTGGTTCTGCACTAAAGGCAATGCAGTGTGGTTGTGGGAAAGCGGATTGTGAGGCATGCGGGCCAATACTTAAATTAGCTGAGACGCTTGACACTTATGTGCCTGAGCCAAAACGTGACAAGGATAAACCGTTCTTGATGCCTATTGAGGATGTATTCTCTATTACAGGACGCGGTACGGTTGTAACAGGAAGAATTGAGCGTGGAATGGTGAGAACTGGTGATGAAGTTGAAATTGTAGGTTTTGGCGAAACAAAAAAGTCGGTTGTTACCGGTGTAGAGATGTTCAGAAAGATACTTGACGAAGGTATGGCTGGTGACAATGTAGGTTGTTTGCTACGCGGTATTGGCAAAGAAGAGGTGGAGAGAGGACAGGTATTAGCAAAGCCAGGTTCTATAACTCCCCATAGAAAATTTGAAGCAGAAGTATATGTCCTGTCAAAAGAAGAAGGTGGACGTCATACGCCATTTTTTACTAATTACCGACCTCAGTTCTATTTCAGAACAACTGATGTAACTGGTATAATTCAGCTTCCTGAAGGTGTTGAAATGGTTATGCCGGGTGACAATATTAAGATGACTGTTGAGCTTATTACTCCTGTTGCTATGGAAGAAACACTTCGTTTTGCAATTCGAGAAGGTGGTAGAACTGTTGGTGCAGGTGTAGTTGCCAAGATATTAGAATAAGACTGTTCTATTTAGTATGATAGCAATGGTAGTAGTTGTCAGGCTGGTATATATCAACCTGACAATTGTTTAGAATAGTATGCAAAATGATAATTGGTGGTGGGATTGTAGGGATACAATCAGGGAACTGGATGATTACTACTATATTAATTTATGAGGATATAATAAGGATATTACAGTGGCTAAGCTTGCGGGACAACGTATAAGAGTGAAATTACGATCATTTGATCCATATTTATTAGATCAATCAGCAGCTAAGATAGTTGCGACAACTAACAGGAGTGGTGCAAAGGTTGCAGGGCCTATACCGTTACCTACACGTATTGAAAAATTTTGTGTTTTGCGGTCTCCTCATGTTAATAAGAAGTCGCGTGAACAGTTTGAAATCCGAACTCACAAACGCTTAATTGATATTATTGATCCAAATTCCGACACTGTTGAAGCGCTTATGAAATTAGAATTGCCTGCTGGTGTTTCTGTAGACATAAAATCATAAATTCAACATTGATATGATGTTAGTTAAAGAGCTCTTTTAGAAGAGTGTGGTTGTCTTATAATTGATGTATGGGATGGGAAAATGAAAAAGGCGTTAATTGGTAGAAAAATTGGGATGAGTCAGTTGTTTTTAGATGATGGGACGGTAATCCCTGTTACTGTATGTGAACTTGGTCCTTGCGTTGTTGTTCAGAAAAAGACCATTGAAAAAGATGGATACAATGCTTTAAAATTGGGGTATTGGGAAACAAAACCTCACCGTCTTACTAAACCTATAATAGAGGATTTGAAGAAGAAGAATCTCCCAATTGTTAAAGTGTTTAAAGAAGTTGATATTTTTGATGAAGATTTAATTGAAGGAAGTATAATAACCTGTGATGTCTTTTCTGAGAACCAGATAGTGGATGTATCCGGTACATCAAAAGGTAGGGGTTTTGCTGGGGTTATTAAAAGGTACGGGTTCCATGGCGGAAAAGAAACGCATGGTTCAAATTTCCATAGAGCACCCGGATCAATTGGTGCGAATACATACCCGGCTGAGGTGTGGAAGGGGAAAAAGCTTCCGGGCAGACACGGTGGAAAAACTGTGACCGTTAAAAACCTTAAAATTATAAGGATAATGAAAGATAAGAATTTGGTTATTATTTCAGGTGCTATCCCGGGTACCGTCAATTCTATTATTACAGTACAGAGTAAATAGGCAGGATTGTTATGGTTGTTGATGTTTATACACTTGAAGGAAACATAAAAGGGCAGATCGAGCTGAATGAATCCATCTTTAATGCAAAGATTAATGATGTTTTGATGTATGAATTGATTAAAGCAGCTAATGCCAATTTGCGGCAGGGGACACACGATACAAAAGAGCGATCGTATGTATCGGGTGGTGGAGCAAAACCATGGCGGCAAAAGGGAACGGGAAGAGCACGCCAGGGTAGTATACGTGCTCCGCAGTGGAAAGGTGGTGGTGTTGTGTTTGGACCTCATCCAAGGGACTATCGCATAGAATTGCCAAAAAGAATTAAACATGAAGCATATCGTTCTCTTTTATCAATGAAATTTAAAGAGGGTTCTATAAAGATAATTGAGGATTTTAAAGTTGTAGATGGTAAAACAAAAGAAGTTGCTGCCATTGCTAAAAAGCTCAATATTAGCAAAGGAGTACTTATTACTGATATTGAAGACAATTTATTGAAACGTGCAATACGAAATATACCATGGTTTTTATATAATAATGTTAATCGTTTGTCTGGCAGGGATATTTTTTATACAAAGACTGTGTTAATTACCGAAAACGCAGCAAAGATTATTAATTCGAAATATGCAAAAGGTGAATAATTATGAATGCCAATGATATTATTATACGCCCGGTGATTACAGAAAAAGCAACGGAAATGGCAAAGCAGAATAAGTATATATTCAGAGTTCATAAAAAAGCTAATAAGGATATGATAGGGCGTGCAATAAACAGTATCTTTGGCGTTATGCCTGTAAAGGTTAATGTAATGATCGTAAGAGGTAAGCGTAAGCGTGTACGTTATAATTATGGGTATACGGCTTCATGGAAAAAAGCGATCGTTACATTAAAAGAAGGCGAGAAGATTGATGTTTTTGAAACGAAATAAGGAATTATCAGTATAGCGATAAAGGTAACGAATATGGGTTTGAAAAAATATAGACCAATAACACCGACATTACGATATCAAACGGTTTTAGATTACAGTGAGATTACTACTGATGAACCATTGAAGTCATTAACTAAAGGTAAGAAAGGTTATGCTGGTAGAGGCTTCAAAGGACAGATCTCCGTTCGCAGAAAAGGAGGTGGGCATAAACGGCGGTTCCGACTCATTGATTTTAAACGTAATAAGTATAATATTGAAGGTAAGGTGTCTACTGTCGAATATGATCCTAATAGAAGTGCTAATATTGCCTTGATAATCTACAAAGATGGGGAGAAGCGATATATTGTTGCACCTTTTTCTTTGAAAGTAGGGGATACAGTAGTTTCAGGGGATAATGTTGAAGTAAAACCTGGAAATGCTATGCCCTTAAAAAATATACCAGACGGTACGTCTATCTATAATATAGAATTACATAAAGGCAAAGGTGGGCAGTTGGTGCGTTCTGCTGGAGTAAGTGCAGTCATTACCGCAAAAGAAGGGGAATATTGCTTGATAAAACTACCATCAGGTGAAATCAGAAAAATTTACTGTGAGTGTTATGCTACAATTGGTGAAGTGAGCAATAAAGACCATATTAACATTGATATTGGTAAGGCTGGTCGCAACAGATGGATGGGTAAAAGACCTAAGGTACGTGGTGTTGCAATGAATCCTATTGATCATCCTCTTGGAGGTGGCGAAGGAAAATCATCGGGAGGGCGACATCCCTGTTCTCCTACTGGCAAGCCTACGAAAGGATATAAAACACGAAAGAAGAAAAAATATAGTGATAAAATGATTATTAAACGAAGGAAGTAAGCTATGGCTCGTTCATTGAAAAAAGGACCGTATGTTGACATAAAGCTGTTTAAAAAAATTGAAGAAATGAACTCAACCAATGCAAAGAAGGCAATTAAAACATGGTCACGAAGATCTACCATATTTCCGGAGATGATTGGACATACCATTATGGTACACAATGGGAAAAATTTTATACCGGTGTACGTTACTGAGAATATGGTAGGGCATAAATTGGGTGAGTTTGCACCAACAAGGACATTTAGAGGCCATGCTGGCAAAGATGACAAGGTAGCGAAAAGAGGCAAGTAAATGGAAACGAAAGCAGTATCACGATATAACAGGATCTCTGCGGTGAAAGCACGGTTAGTTGCCAATGAAATAAGAGGTTTTTCATTTCCTGAGGCTATTGATATTCTGAGGGCAATACCGCGTAAAGCATCAAAGCTTTTAATGAAAACACTCTATTCAGCAGCTGCAGGTGCAAAGTATCGCAATCCTGAGATACGTGAAAATAATTTATATATCAAGAAGATTGTAATTGATGAAGGTCCAACAATGAAGCGGTTCAGGCCAAGGGCTCGTGGGAGGGCTTCGCGCATACGCAAACGATTGAGTACAATTGAGATAGTCTTATCTGATGAAAATTAATGTAAGTTTAAGGTGTAATAATGGGACAGAAAGTTAATCCAACAGGTGTAAGAGTAGGCATAATCAGAACATGGGATTCTGTTTGGTTTAGTGAAAAGGATGAATATCGTAAGAATCTCCATGAAGATATTCAGGTTAGACGATATATAATGAAAAAGTTTAAAAATGCAGGGATTGCAAAAGTTGGTATTGAGCGATTTCCTGATAGAGTCAATGTTTATATTCATACAGCAAGGCCAGGGTTGTTAATTGGAAGAAAAGGTGTAGATATTGAAAATCTGAAAGTTGATTTACAAAAGAAGATTAACAAAAATGTTAATATATATGTACAGGAAGTTAAAAAGCCAGAAAAAATTTCTAAATTGGTAGCAGAACAGGTTGCTTCACAAATTGAAAATAGATTTCCTTATAGAAGAGCTATCAAGCAGGCTATTACTGCAGCCATGCGAAGTGGGGCATTAGGTATCAAGGTTAGTATATCCGGACGGTTGAATGGGGCTGAAATGGCCCGATATGAATCGTATAAAGAAGGAAGAATACCATTGCATACACTGCGTGCTGATATTGATTATGGATTTGCTGAAGCATTAACAACATTTGGTCTGATTGGCATTAAGGTATGGATTTACAGTGGTGATGTTCTCTCAAATGCTGGAGAGCAAGAAGAAGATAAATTTGCATTACGAAAACAATCACGATAATTGATGAAGGTATAATATTATGTTAATGCCTAATAGAACCAGGTATAGAAAAGTTCACCGTGGACGTATGAAAGGAAAAGCAACACGTGGTTCAACAATACATTTTGGTGAATTTGCTCTAAAAACGATTGAATGCGGTGAAATTAATTCCCGACAGATTGAAGCTGCCCGTATTGCAATTAGTCGTAAAGTAAAACGTGGCGGTAAATTATGGATAAGGATTTTCCCTGACAGACCATTTACCAAAAAACCGGCTGAAACTCGTATGGGTAAAGGTAAGGGAAATCCTGAAGGTTTTGTTGCGCGGATTAAACCTGGAAGAATATTGTTTGAAATTTCTGGTATTGATGATGCCATGGCGCGTGAAGCATTGTCATTAGCTGCACATAAATTACCAGTCAAAACCAAAATAATATCAATACATGATAACAATTAGTATTGGAGTTGATCAATGAAAGGTAAACTGGATGAACTAACGGTAGAAGAGCTTAATAGAAGTTTGCGTGAAGCAAAAGAGGAATTAAGGAAAGAACGTTTTAAGAGAACAGTTAGCAGGGTTGAAAATCCAAAAAAAACCATGCAACTGAAGAAGCAGATAGCAAGAATATTAACGGTGCTACGTGAATATGAATCAGGCACAAGAACAGCAAGAAGTAAATAATTTTGGTGGTAACAGCTATGCAAGAAAACAGCAGAAAACAGATTGTTGGTAAAGTTATAAGCAATAAAATGAACAAGACGGTAGTTGTTGAAATTGAGAGAATGATGATGCATCCTAAATATCATAAGTATGTGCGAAGAACCAAAAAGGTCAAAAGCCATGATGAAAAGAATGAATGTTCAATTGGTGATATAGTACTTATAGAAGAAACCAGGCCGTTATCTAAAGAGAAAAGATATCGTTTGGTGAAGATAGTTGAAAAGGTAAAATAGGGTTAGTGCTATGATTCAGGTACAAACAATGTTAGAAGTTGCAGATAATAGCGGTGTGAAACGAGTTCAGTGTATAAAAATTTTAGGGGGAACTCGAAGGCGTTATGCTTCGGTTGGAGATGTCATTATTGTTGCCGTTAAAGATGCACATCCATCATATGGATTGAAGGATTCGACAGGGAAAAAAGTCCATACAAAAGCTGTTTTGAGGGCAGTTGTAGTAAGGACAACCAAGCCGGTACGGCGTTCTGATGGTTCATATATACGGTTTGATGATAACGCCGTTGCAATTATTGATAATAAAGGCGAGCCTCGAGGTTCTCGTATTTTTGGTCCTGTAGCTCGAGAGTTGCGGGATAGAAATTTTATGAAGATTATTTCATTGGCACCAGAGGTTTTATAAAGGATTAAGCTTATGATAAGAACAATATTAAAAAAGAATGATATGGTAATGGTTATTACCGGTGCAGATAAAGGTAAACGCGGTAAAATACTTTTTGTAGACAGAAAGCGAGGAAGAGTGGTAGTTGAAGGTGTTAATGTAAGGAAGAAATTTGTACGTCCTTCACAGGATAATCCTAAAGGGGGGCAGATAGAATTGCCATATCCAATTAATATCTCTAATGTTATGGTTTTTTGTGATAAATGTAAAAAAGCTGTTCAATTGGGTATGAAGATAGATGGTGACACCAAATATCGAATATGTAAAAAATGTGGCAAACGAATTGATTAGTGAGGGTAATGATGGCAGCACGATTGCGCATGGCATACGAAAAGGATGTAAAAAAAAGAATGATGGATAGGTTTAAATATTCATCTGTTATGCAGGTCCCAAAAATTGAGAAGATAGTATTAAATGTTGGTGAAGGTGAAGCTCATTCAAATCCTAATCTTTTGCAGTCTATTATTAATGAACTATCACTTATAACCGGGCAAAAGGCTGTTAAAACAGTTGCACGAAAATCAATTGCTGCTTTCAAGATTCGTGAAGGTTATGATGTTGGTGCTCGTGTTACATTGCGAGGCGATAGAATGTATGAATTTTTAGATCGACTTATCAATGTAGCCTTACCGCGAGTCAGAGACTTCAGAGGACTATCGCCAAACTCTTTTGATAATGCGGGGAATTATAATTTTTCTGTTAAAGAACAGATAATATTCCCAGAATTAAATCTGGACAAAGTTGAGAAGATTTATGGGATTAATATTACAATTAAAACCACTGCCAGAAATGCTAATGAAGCCAGGGCATTACTGGAAGAATTCAGATTTCCATTCCAAGAAGCGAGGTAAGTTGAGGTGGCTAGCGAAAGAATGTTTGCAAAGGCTAGAAGAGAGCCTAAGTTTAAAATTCGTTACAGGAATCGATGCAAAATTTGTGGTAGGTCTCGTGGGTACTATCGCCGTTTTGAACTTTGCAGGATTTGCTTGCGAAAGTTGGCGGGTGAAGGTTTGGTACCAGGCGTTAAGAAATCGTCGTGGTAAAATTTAAAAGAGGTAAATAAGATATGAGTTGTGTTTCTGATCCAATTGCAGATATGTTGACGAGAATGCGGAATGCAATTAATGCAGGACATGTGAAGGTTGATATACCATCATCTAAATTGAAAATGGCTATCGCAAAGATTTTAAAAGATGAAGGATTTATTAAAAATTTTAAGTTAATTGATGATAATAAGCAAAAACTTTTGCGTATTTATCTGAAGTATAGTGCAGATAATCAGTCGGCGATTATTCGGCTTAAACGGATAAGCTCGCCTGGAAGAAGGGTATATCTTAAAGCTGAGAATTTACATCCGGTTTATAACAATATGGGCATTATAATATTATCTACATCAAAAGGTATTATTACCAATAAAGCCGCCAAACAACTTAATATTGGTGGTGAAGTTTTATGCGAGATATTATAAGGGGCAGCAGGATATGTCAAGAATAGGGAAAAAACCGATAGTGATACCGAATGGTGTATCCATTGATATGCAGAATAATAATTTAACCGTTAAAGGACCTCTGGGGGTACTTCAATATCAGTTGCAGGATGTGATAAATATTGCAATTGAAAATAACACTATTGCTGTTTCAAAAAAAGATGAAAAATCTAATGACAAAAAAGTTAATGCATTGTGGGGCTTAACCAGGGCATTAATTAATAATATGGTAATTGGAGTATCAAGTGGTTTTGAAAAAAATTTAGAGATAGTTGGTGTTGGATATAGGGCAATACAAAAAAATAATGATGTTGAATTTCAATTAGGATATTCACATACAATTTTGTTTACTCCTCCGCCAGGTACAAAGGTAGAGGTGGTAGAACCAACAAAGATAAGAGTTAAGGGTATTGATAAACAACTTGTAGGTCAGGTATCTGCAAATATTCGAAAGCTCCGCCCGCCAGAACCTTATAAAGGAAAAGGCATTAGATATAAGGATGAACAGATACTGAGAAAAGCTGGTAAAACTGGTAAATAATGCTATGAGAATGAGAATATGAAGGATAGTTATTATGAATAGATTGAAATTAAAAAAAGTCAGATATATGCGCAGAAGGATGCGTGTTAAAGCAAAAGTCAGAAGCAATATGCAGCGTCCTCGCATGTGTATTTCCCGAAGCAATAAGAATTTATTTGTGCAGATTATCGATGATGGTCAAGGAAGTACTCTTGTTTGCGCTTCTACCCTTGAAAAAGATTTTCCGGTTGTAAAAAATAGAGGGAATAAAGAGGCAGCGAAAGCACTGGGTACAATAATTGCTCAGCGAGCTATTGCAAAAAACATAAAAGAGGTTGTATTTGATAGAAATGGTTATCTTTATCATGGTAGGATAAAGGAGTTTGCTGATGCAGCTCGTGAAAATGGATTAGAATTTTAGGGGTGATATGGATGAAGATCACAAGAAAACGTATAAAACCGGAAGGATTAGAACTTGCTGAAAAAATAATAATAATCAACCGAGTTGCAAAGGTTGTAAAAGGCGGTAGACGGTTTTCATTTAATGCTATGTCAGTTGTTGGTGATAACCATGGGCATGTGGGCATTGGTTTTGGGAAAGCTAATGAGGTGCCTGATGCAATCCGTAAAAGTGTTGAGGATGCTAAGAAGAATGTTTATAAAATTAATGTGAATAAAAATACCATTCCTCACGAGGTAATAGGCAGGTTTAAATCTACAAGGGTTGTTTTAAAACCGGCTGCACCTGGTACTGGCATAATAGCGGGTGATTCGGTTAAGGCAGTAGTGGAGAAGGCGGGAATTGTTGATATTATGTCAAAAACATTGGGTTCACGTAATCCGGTTAATGTTACAAAAGCAACAATAAATGGGTTGTTACAATTACGTAGCTTAAAAGAAGTATCTGATTTGCGTGAAATTATTTTACCAAAGCTGTGGCAATCATAAGAGGTGGATATATGGCTAAGAAATTATTGATAAAGCAAACACGTAGTTATATAAGCGCAAAACCAAAGCAAAAAGCTACATTACGTGCTCTTGGCTTGCGTAAGTTAAATGCTGAAAGAGTACATGATAATACTGCAGTTATACGTGGTATGGTTGATAAAGTAAAACATATGGTAAAAGTTTCAGAAATAAATGAATAACTATGGGTATAAATGATATGCAATCAACAATAAAAAAACCTGAATATATTAAAAAAAGTAAACGAGTAGGATGCGGTCAGGGTAGTGGTCATGGTAAGACAAGTTGCAAAGGGCATAAAGGGCAGAAAGCACGTTCGGGAGCACATTTTAAACCTGGCTTTGAAGGTGGACAGATGCCATTGCAAAGAAGAATTCCAAAACGTGGATTTAATAATACAAAATTTAAAGAAGAAGTTCAGGTAGTAAATATTAATGATATAACAAAATTGTCTGTAAAAGAAATAACCCCTGAAGTACTTTATAAGGAAGGTTTAATTAAATCACAATTTTTACCGGTAAAGCTTTTAGCAGTGGGTGACATCAATGATGCCATTGCTGTTGTTGTAGATGCTATATCAACAACTGCAAAAGATAAAATTATAAAAGCAGGTGGTAGTGTAACACTGCGAGCATAATATGGGACAAGAGGTCATAACACTATAATGCCAAATGTAATTTCAAATATATTTAAAATACCCGAGTTACGAAAAAGAGTATTGTTTACCCTTTTTATTCTGGTTGTTTACAGAATAGGCGCTCATATCCCTATTCCTGGAGTTAATATTGAGGCTTTAAGTTCATATTTTGAAATGGCTGCTAAAAGTCGTGGTAGTGGTTTTGTAGATTTTTTTGATTTATTTGCAGGTGGTGCATTAAAACGGTTTACCATATTTGCATTAGGAATTATGCCTTATATTTCAGCATCGATTATTATGCAGCTTTTAACAGTTGTTATACCTGCTATTGAAAAGTTATCGAAGGAAGGCCCAGAAGGTTATAAAAAGATAAATCAGTATACCCGTTATGGCACGGTTCTCTTATGTGCATTGCAGGGTTTTGGTTTGACTATGTGGATGAAGTCAATGACTTCACCAAAAGGTGCAGTAGTCCCACAGGATTCTGGTATAGGATTTGTACTGGTAGCTGTTTTGGCAATTACTACCGGGACAATGATATTGATGTGGTTAGGTGAGATGATAACTGAACGAGGTATAGGGAATGGAATATCTCTTATTATATATGCCGGGATTGTTGTACGTGCTCCTTCAGCATTTGTTGATACTATGAATAGGATTATTAGCAGGAGCGATCCAATTATTGCCTTGATTTTAATTGCCCTGTTTATTGGTGTTATTGCTGCGTCAATTTTATTAACATTAGGTGTAAGAAAAATTCCCGTACAATATGGGAAGAGGGTTGTTGGCAGAAGAATGGTTCAGATGGCATCACAGGCAATACCCTTACGAGTTAATGCTGCAGGCGTTATCCCTATTATTTTTGCATCATCAATTATTTTGTTCCCTGCACAGATCAGCAATATGTTAGGAGCTACAAAATATGGCATATTCACAAAGATGCAATACTGGCTGTCACCAGGGCATACAGCGTATATGATTATCTATAGTCTTTTGATAATATTTTTCTGTTATTTTTATACAGCTATACAGTTTAATCCCAATGATTTAGCTGAAAATCTAAAAAAGTATGGCGGCTTTATCCCAGGAATAAGACCGGGACAAAATACAGCTGATTATATAATGCATATTTTAAATAGAATCACGTTGCCGGGTTCAATATTTTTAGCATTGATTGCAATATTTCCTGATTTCATTATACGAATATGGCCAGAAGAAGTATCTCCGGAAATGGCATATCTCTTTGGTGGTACTTCATTGCTTATTATTGTTGGTGTTGCTCTTGATACATTAAAACAGATCGAGTCACAATTGCTTATGCGTCATTATGATGGATTCTTTAAAAAGGGTCGTATAAAAGGTAGAAGATATTAAATTTTTAGCTATACTATGTTTTTAGTATGTTTCTATATTGAGGTATTTTGGCTATATATATTTACAATGAGGACGAGATTAAACGGGTAGAAGATGCGTGCAGAATAACAGCAGCGGTTCTGGAAGAGTTAGGTAAAAATGTTGTTGAGGGTATTAGCACTTTTGAGTTAGATAGAGTAGCACGTGATTTAATAAGAAAAAGCAATGCAATTCCAGCATTTTTAGGATATAAGGGGTATCCAGCTGCAATTTGTACATCAGTGAATGAAGTTGTAGTACATGGGATACCTCATAGAAATCAGATTTTAAGAAAAGGTGATATCGTTGGTATAGATATTGGTGTTAAGTTTAAAGATTTTTTTGGTGATGCCGCTAAGACGTTTATCGTTGGGAAGGTAAACAACAAAGTAAAAAAATTACTTGAAGTTACCAAAGAGGCGCTGGAATTAGGTATTTTACAATGTAAAGACGGGAATCACCTTACTGATATATCCCATGTAATTGAATCCCATGTTGTGCAGTGGGGATTTCAGCCTGTTCATGAGTTTGTGGGACATGGTATAGGTAGAAATATGCATGAGGAACCTTCTATACCAAATTTTGGTAAACCGGGGAAGGGACCTATAATAAAAACAGGTATGATCTTTGCAATAGAACCAATGATTAATGAAGGTACGTATCAGGTTGAAATTTTGGATGATGGATGGACAACCATAACAAAAGACAGGAAAAATTCAGCTCATTTTGAGCATACGGTTGCTGTTGTACATGGAAGTCCAAAAATTTTAACAATGGTTTAGAAAACAAAAGAGGAGTATAAAGCCATATGGCCAAAGAGGAACCTATTGAAGTTGAAGGAGAAGTTGTTGAAGCGCTTCCCAATGCTATGTTTAGAGTTAAGCTTGATAATGGTCATGTGGTACTGGCTCATATTTCAGGGAAGATGCGAATGCATTATATCAGAATTTTACCAGGCGATAAGGTAACTGTTGAGCTTTCGCCATATGATTTGAGTAGAGGCAGAATAACGTATAGAGCAAAATGATATATGAGAGCTTGAGGTAAACTATGAAAGTTAGAGTTTCTGTTAAAAAAATATGCAGTGATTGTAAGGTTATAAAACGACATGGGGTTGTTCGTGTGATTTGTAAAAATCCACGGCATAAACAGCGGCAAAAGAAAAGAACAGCGAAATAATACAATATAGAGGTTTATATGGCACGAATTGCAGGTGTTGATTTACCAAATAATAAACGTGTAGAAATAGCACTTACCTATATTTATGGTATAGGGCTTCCCTCTTCTCTGAAGATCTTGGAAGAAGCAAGGGTTAATCCTGACACAAGGGTTAAGGATCTTACCGATGAAGAGATTAACCAGTTACGAAAAATTATTGAAAAAAGTTATAAGGTTGAAGGCGATCTGCGTACACAAATTGCAATGGATATAAAGCGTCTTATGGATATTGGTTGTTATAGGGGTATACGGCATAGAAGAGGATTGCCTGTCCGTGGGCAAAATACTAAAAATAATGCACATACTAGAAAAGGCAATAGAAAAGTTTCTGTTGGTGGCAAAAAGAAAAAATAGTAACTGAATAACAGAGGTATACAGTGAAGCAGAAAAGAACGAAAAAGCAGGAAAAAAAGAATATACCGGTAGGAAAAGCGTATATTCAGGCTACGTATAATAATACTATTATAACAATCACAGATATGCAGGGTAATGTTGTATCGTGGGCAACATCTGGTGGCGAGGGTTTTAGAGGATCAAGAAAGTCAACACCTTTTGCTGCTCAAATGGCTGCTAAAGCTGCAGCACAAAAAGCAATTGATAATGCTAATATGCGAAGTATAGAAGTATATGTAAAGGGTCCTGGTATAGGGCGGGAGGCTGCTATCCGCTCATTATACCAGGCAGGTTTAAATATATCAAAGATAAAAGATATTACACCCATACCACATAATGGGTGTAGACCACGCAAACGAAGAAGAGTATAACGTGAGGTTTTAATCTATGGCAAAATATACTGGGCCTTTGTGTAAATTATGTAGACGGGAAATGACTCCATTGATGCTGAAAGGGAGAAGGTGCTTAACCGATAAGTGTGCTATTAAGCATAAAAAGTATCCTCCTGGACCACCTAAAAAGCGTCGAATTAAATTATCGGATTACGGAGTGCAGCTTCGTGAAAAGCAGAAAATTAAACGAAGTTATATGCTTTTAGAAACACAGTTTAAACGTGTTTTTGAAGAGGCTACCCGGTTAAAAGGAGTTACAGGGGAAAATATGCTTGTATTGCTTGAAAGAAGGCTTGACAATGTTGTATACAGAATGGGATTTGCATCTTCTCGTTTGCAGTCTCGACAGTTGGTTCAACATGGGCATGTAATAATAAATGGCAAACGTGTTGATATACCATCATATCAGGTAAAGGTAAATGATATTGTTGAGATTAAAGAAGATTTTAAAAATAATGCTATTTTAGAAGATGCAATAAAATTGTCAAAAGCTGTTGGATCGGTTCCTCAGTGGGTAGAAGTTGATTATGAAAAGAGGAATGGGAAAATTATCAGGTTGCCTGAGCGAAAAGATATTGAGCCTATATTTAATGAGCAAGCTGTTGTTGAGTTATATTCTAAGTAAGACTTTAGAATAGTTATGTGTTTATTTACTGGAGGTGATAATGTCTTATAAGAACCTATTAAAAGGTTTTCGAAGACCATCGAAAATTGTTTTTGAGCATGATGAAGTAAACCAGGATTATGGAAGATTTATTGCTGAACCTTTTGAACGTGGATATGGCTTAACAATAGGTAACTCACTACGAAGGGTATTATTGTCATCAATTGAAGGAGCTGCAATAACTGCAGTAAAGATTCAGGGGGTCCCCCATGAATTTATGACGATTGATGGTGTTGTAGAAGATGTTACGCGTATTTTATTGAATTTAAAACGTTTGCGATTTAGGTATGCAAGTGAGTTGCCCAAGGTACTCCATATAGTTAAGGATGGTGAAGCTGAACTGACTGGAGCGGATTTTTCAGTTGATAGCGATGTTGAGGTAATGAATCCTGATATGCATATTGCTACTATAGAACATGGTGGAAGGATTGATATGGAAGTGCAGGTAGAATGTGGAAGAGGTTATATGCCTGGCGAAATAAACAAGTCAAACGTTGAGGCAATAGGTGTAATACCAATTGATGCTATTTTTTCGCCTGTCAGGAAGGTGAATATCAAAGTAGAAGATACTCGTGTTGGACAGCGAACGGATTATGATAAATTAATTGTTGAGATATGGACTGACGGATCTATAAAACCAGAAGATGCTCTGGCCCAAGCGGCAAAGATAATAAAGGATCATATGACAATATTTATTAACTTTGAAGAAGAGGTTGAAGAGGAAGAGGTTACAGTTGATGAAAGCCATGATAAATTAAAAGCTATTCTTGCTAAATCTATAGATGAACTTGAATTTTCTGTTCGTGCATACAATACATTGAAAAGTTTAGAACTCAACACATTAGAAGATGTGGTGCATAAAACAGAAGATGAATTAAAAAAATCAAAACATTTCAGTGAGCAGGTTATGGCAGAAATTAAGAAAAAATTAGAAGAGTACCATTTGAGCTTAGGAATAAAGGAATAAGAGGTGGCATCACTATGAGACATCGCAACAATGTACGAATTTTGGGACGATCCCATGAACATAGAAAGGCAATGTTTGCCAATATGGTAACGTCATTATTTCAACACGAAAGGATTATGACAACAAAGCAAAAGGGTAAAGAACTGAAGCGGATAGCCGAGCGTTTAATAACACGTGCGAAAGCAAACTTGAACCTTACCGAAAATGATAATGCCAAAAAGCTTCATAATAAACGTGAAGTTATGCGATTGATTCATAATGAAGATGTTGTGAAGAAACTTTTTGATGATATTGCACCACGTTTTGTAACAAGACCAGGTGGTTATACCCGTATGTATTTGCTGGATAGAAGACAGGGTGATGCTGCTGAAATGGCAATTGTGGAATTAGTAGTTAAAACTGAAAAAAAGCAGGAAGAAAAAAAAGATAAAGAGAAAAAAAATAAAGAGAAAAAATCTAATAAAACAACATAGTAGTAAATTGTTGAGGCAGGTTTAACCCCTGCCTCTTTATATTATTTTGTTGTTTTCTTTTCCAAACGGGATTTTTCGATTGTATGCACTAAATTAAGATTATCATTAGCATCTACTTTGAATTCTTCAGGAATACGATCATCAAAAATCGGATCGAGTTTATTACTTTCCAATCCATACTTCGATTGTATAGCATCTAACTGATTTATTTTTATCATTTTATGGATTTCAATACCATATTGTTTTGCCAATCTGCAAAAATCAATAGCCGCTAAATATTGTTTAATGATAAACTCTAACTCATCGTGTTTTTTTATTGATTTAGTTTTAAGATATATAATATCCTGATTGTTATAAATGTTTTTAGCTTCCTGTAATTTCCGGTAACCATTTTTCAAGTAGCGCTCAATGGTTTCTCTATCAAAAAAAAGATGATATTCTTCTGG
>DAOLVF010000032.1:20128-22720 GCA_035420565.1 Spirochaetota bacterium
GATAATGTTAAAAAATAATCGTTTTGTGCTTTAACAGCCGTTGAAATTGCAAATAGTGGCTGTGCAACGCACACCATAATCAGTACAATAATAAGCTTGATAGTATGGTTCTTCATAAACATTACCTTCGGTGATATTCTTTTTAAATTTATCGACACGCGAAAGTTTTCGCTTGATATAAAAATATCATAATGCTTTATCTAAAATAGAAAGTCTATTAGATTTTTATGAAATTTCACAGGAACTATCGCCAAAAATTTATTTTTTGATAGTTATTGGGCAATTATTTAGTTGCAAAGATTATCTGGTATGATAGTTAATGATAAAAATGATAGTAGTACAAATATCAGGATGTAGGGTATGGAAAAAGAGGATAGTAAAAAGAAGATATCATTCCGACAGAAAAATGCTACAATTTGTCCGGTATGTGGATATGAGTTTTATCGTGAAGAAATGCTAACAGGAGGTGGGCGGCTTATTGCAGGGAAGCTAACCGATGAATTGCGGCGCACCTATGAAAAGAATGAAAAATGGGGTGTTATTTATCCACTGGCATATGTAGTAACTGTTTGTCCTCGATGTTTATATGCTGCCTATCCTAAAGATTTTTCTAATTTACAGTCAGAAGATTTGCAGAAAATTCAGGCAACAGCGAATGCACGAAAACAATCAATAGAAAAATTTTTTGGGAAGCTGGATTTTAATATCGATAGGGGTTTATATCATGGAGCTGCTTCATATCTTCTTGCTATGGATTGCTATTCATTTAGAAATAAAATGGTTGCTCCTACATTTAAAATGGCTATATCAGCAATACGTGCTGCATGGCTTTTTGGGGATTTAGCTAAACTGGAGCCTGATACGCCATATAAAAAGATTTCAGATTTCTTTTATAAAAAAGCGTATGACCTTTACTTTAAAGTGGTGGATATTATGCAAACAGGAGCCGAGCCGGTAGATGCAGCGGGGAATATTGGGCCTGATATTGATAAGAACTGGGGATATGATGGTATTTTATATATGTGTGCAATACTTACATTAAAAGTTGGTGCTAAAGAACCTGATTTGAAAAAAAGGATTGAAAACTTTGAAAGGACAAAACGTTACCTGAGCAAACTCTTTGGTAGTGGAAAAGCATCAAAGAATAAGCCGGGGCCCCTTCTTGATATGACCCGCGATTTGTATGATAAGATGAATGAGATGCTGGAACAATGGAAGAACGAGACTCCCGTCTGAGGTATGCGTTAATTGTCCAATATGATGGTACACACTATAGCGGATTTCAAATACAACATAATGCTAATACCATACAATATGAACTGGAAAAAGCAATCAAGATACTAACCAGGGAGGATATAAGGATTGCTGCAGCAGGCAGAACCGATGCTGGTGTTCATGCGTTAGGGCAGGTTATCCATTTTGATTTGTCCAAACTCATCCCCTTAGAAAAGATGTGTATTGGGCTTAATGGGATTTTACCTGCTGATATAGCTATAAAAAAAGCATTTAATGTTGATAGCCATTTTCATGCGCGCTATAGTGCTGTTGCTCGTGAATATAGCTATGTACTTTATAATCATAGATATAAAAGTCCGTTTATGCACTATAGAGCGTTATGGGTACGTGAACCTATCAATATTGCATTTTTTAAAGAAGCCTGTCAGTATTGCATTGGTGAAAAAGATTTTTCATCATTTTGTAAAAAGAGTTCAGCCACAGAGGGTACTATACGATTTGTGGAATATATTACAGTTGATAGAATCTTTAATGATTTCGTTGTTTTAACAATAAAGGGAAATGCTTTTTTACACAATATGATTAGAATACTTGTCGGGACACTCCTTATGCTGATGAATAATAATGAGCATCCTCTTAAGATGAAAGAGATATTAGACAGATGTGACAGGAATTATAGTGGTGAAACAGCTCCTGCATATGGATTGTATTTTAAAAAGGTATATTATCCGGCAGTATATGATTTTTTAAATGTGTAACTAAACTGTATGTTATGATACAGATTATACAAAAGGTTACAGGCAATAAAGTTAATACCGATAACTATCGCCGAAAGTATTTTAAAAATAGTGATGAGCATTAAATATGTATTGACAGGTATACCAAGTATGCAAAGTTTAGTGGTAATTAATAAAATAGGGGTTTCTGGTGAAAAATAATGTATTGTATGGAATGCTAACTATACTGCTTGTTTTTATTATAGCAGGCAATGGATATGCACAGCGGAAAAGGGGAGATTATTTTTTAAAACCACAGATTGGCATATGGTTTGGTCCGGTTACACCAGTTTTTTCAACCGCCGATGATGTTGATACTGATTTATGGGGTGGCGGTTTTATGCGCTTCAACATATCGTCACTTCCTTTAAAGATTGGATTTGATTCTTCGTATGAACATTTTAAATCGGAAGGGATTAAAGAGCTGACAATTATCCCTGTTTATGGCAGCCTGCTATGGCGTTTACCTATTGATATGCCCATTGTATTCCAGCTTAAAGCAGGTGCTGGCAGCGCAAAGGTAATGATAAAACCAGAAAACATGGAGCAGTGGGACCCTATGGGAATGCTTGGCTTTGAA
>DAOLVF010000033.1:0-21564 GCA_035420565.1 Spirochaetota bacterium
TTTATTTTTTACCACCCTATACCATAATACAATTTCGTCAAGAAAAAATGTAAAATTTAAAAATATTCATTCAGCAGTTACATTCATTCTATCACTTAAACCGTTGCATATTTTGACATTTTGAAACTATCGCTGATAGTTTGTCAAATAAATAATCCCACCCCTATAGGAGCAGGACTATTGTTTGCAACTATAAACTATTAATGATTTTGCTCATAGCCCTGACTATATCATCTACATCGTGTTTTGAGATAGTCAATGCTGGACGTAAGAGTATTGTATCGGTAGCTACTTTTGCATGTACTGCAAATATGCCTTCTCTGGCAAGTTTTACACTTGCTCTGTTTGCCATGTCATCATTCTTTAAAGTCAGTGCAGCAACAAGTCCCTGCCCATTGACAGAAATTATTGCATCGGGATATATTCGGTGTAATGTCAAAAGCTTGTCCATGAGGTATTGTCCAACTGCATATGCATTTTCCCATGGTTTAATTTTTTCGTACAGTTCTAGTGCTTCGTATACCACTCTGCAACCTAAATCATGGCCGCCAAATGTAGAAAGATGAATTAACGGATTCTTATGCATAAATTTCTGCACTTTTTTTGTAAATACGGTTGCTGCAATAGGAAAGATGCCTGCGCCTAACGCTTCGCCAATGACAAGAATGTCCGGTTGTATCCCATAATGCTCAAATGCAAACTTTTTGCCTGTCCTGCCCATACCGGTCTGTGTTTCATCAATAACCATTAAAGCACCGGTTGCATTGCATACCTGCCGCATGATTTTAAAGAAACCTTCACTTGCTTTGCGACAGGCATTTTCTACCTGTATTATTTCAGTAATTACCGCAGCAGTATTTCTGGTTACTTTTTCTTCAAGTGCCTGTATATTGCCAAATGGGATTGTTGTAATCTGAGGTATCTGACCAAATATTTTCTTTTTGTCTCCATCGGATAATGAAATGGAAAATCCTGTCTCACCGTAATACGCACCGTCAATGGTGATAAGCTGTGCTCTGCCGGTGAATCCCCGTGCTAATTTACAGGCAAAGTCCATTGCTTCACCCCTGCCAACCGAAAAAAATACACCCATCATCGGAGCAGGAACAAACGATACGAGCTTTGATGCCAGCAGTGCCTTTTCCTGTGATATGAGCACAAAATTTCCCTGATCGCTTTTATCTGCTTGCTCACATAGTGTGTTCGATAGTTCCTTTACATGGCGACCTAAATTGAACATGCCGGCTCCACTGTAGCAATCAATATACCGTTTACCCTTACTGTCATAAAAATATGCCCCCTCTGGGTTCGTTTCAATTATTGGTAATGCTGTGATTTGCGAACTCATACCTTATGCCTCCTTACTATAATTTCTTTTTGTTATCCCAAGGATATCCTCACAATAGCGGACGATATCAAATACAGCAATCTGTATGTGGATGTCGTCTAAAAGCCGTGATAGTATTGGTATTTTTGAAAGAGGTTTTGTCAGGGGCAGATAGAGCTTCATGGTGCCAATTGCTTTTTGTATAATCGTTAACATCTTTTGTACTTCCTGTTCACTAATGGTTATCGGTACCATAAAACGCATTACCTGAGGCTGATTACCCGAATATATAGCGAATATACCATGTCGGGCTAAAGAATCTGCCATAAGTGCTCCCATATATTCGTGTGTGTATTCAACACCAATCATAAGCCCTTTGCCTCTGATCTCTTTTATAATAGTTGGATTTTCATGCTGAATGGTTAAAAGCCCATCCATGAGGATGGCGCCCATTTTTGCGGCGTTTTCCCATAGACGGTTTTTTACCACATAATCAATAACTGCACTTCCAACTGCACACCCATGGTCGCTGCCACCGGTGATTGACTGGTGAAAATCATGGTTGGATTTTACATAGTTATTCAGTAATGGTGTAGTACGATACATGACCACAGCATTAGGGAAAATTCCACCGCTTATGGATTTTGCCAGTACCATAATATCGGGAACCACGCCGGAGTGCTGTGATGCAAAAAGTTTACCAGTACGCCCAAAACCTGTCTGTATCTCATCAAAAATGAGCATAATACCAAACTGGTTGCATACTGTGCGCAATCTTTTCAGATAATAGTCATCGCCTACAAAGATGCCTCCTTCACCCTGTACTGGTTCTAATATAATAGCAGCTGTGTCCATGCCTGCAATCTGCTTAACGGCTTCTATATCACCAAACGGTACAAAAGCAAAATTTGGTTCCAGAGGTTCAAAAAGGTGGCGATAGTAATCCTTACCATTGGCTGAAAGTGAATATCCGGTATGACCGTGATAAGCTTTCTTCATGGCTATAATCTTTTTCCTGCCGGTGGCACCTCGTGCCAACTTGATAGCACAATCAATGGCATCGCCACCCCCTGAGGCAAATATAATGCCCTTACAATCTCCAGGAGCTATCGCCTGCAATTTTTTTATAAATTGCTTTTTATTATTTGATGGTAACAGATTGGTGCCCATATCGTACTTTTGCAATGCTGTACAAAGTGCTTTGATTATTTCAGGGTTGCCCCTGCCTACATTAAAGCAACCTGCCGAAGTAAAACAATCTATAATGTGCCGTCTAAACAACCCATCAATAAAACCAATACCTTTGCGCCGTGTTTCAATAAAATCTAAATGGGCAGCGCGCATTGTTTTGGTTTGTCCTTTAGAGATGTGCTTTGAAAAAAGCGACATAATGTATTTTTTATTTTTACTGCTTAACGTATCATTCCATAGTGCCATGCAAACCTCCTTATATATAATATATTAGTTGGGTGACTAACATAAAAATTTTGTTCTGTCAATAAATATATATTGACATGTTTTAAAAAATATTCAT
Organism: Spirochaetota bacterium; assembly: GCA_035420565.1. Taxonomy (GTDB): domain Bacteria; phylum Spirochaetota; class UBA4802; order UBA4802; family UB4802; genus UBA4802. The sequence goes on from DAOLVF010000033.1 coordinate 2,862, forward strand.
AAAGAGAGTTTTAATGCTTCTTAATCAAAACGGGATACGATGTGCATACATATATGGGAAGGCGTTCATTAAAAAACATACGGCAGGAAGAAATAGCACGGGCATTGTATCGCTGTCTTTTAAAAAAACCGTTTAGCAAAACAACAATAAAAGATATTGCAAAAGAAGCGGGTGTGAATCACGGAATGCTGCACTACTATTTTAAAAGCAAGGAAGAGATACTGTTGTATTTCCTTGATTGGGTTGTTGCTATCCATCTTGATGGATTTAAACAGTGGTACAAATCCAGGCATCTTGATAATCTGCCATTTGACAGAGCGCTAACATTGGTTCTTGATTATACTATAAAAAAGATAACACTCAACGAGGATCTGGCAAAGTTGTTTATTGAAATCTGGGAGATTGCTCTTTATAATAAAACGGTTAAAAAAAAATTGCAGTATGTTTATCATGAATGGATAGATCAGCTTGCCATAATTATTGGGAAAGAAACCAATGAAAAAATAGCTACCGTGCTTTCAGCAGCTACTATTGCCTTTCTGGAGGGCATGTCGCTATTTTCTATTATGCTCCGCGGAAAATACCCCATAAACACTATCGTCGATTATTTTGAAAAGCGGATTGAAACGATAATCAAAATGAACATTATGTAGATAGATGGCACATTGCTTGTGGTTTATAGTTTGCGGTTTATGGTGATGGTTATACGATGTTTGATTTTATATAGAGCGGTCCGGACTATTAAAAATATTTAAAGCTTCGTCTGCTTTTTAATGGTGCAGGTATTACCATTCCTATTACAATGTGTAATAGATGCAATTATGCCTGGTTGATGGACAGATTGCATATACTGAAGCAAAATCCTTGTTCCTTTTTTATCATTGCCGTTAAGATGTACCAGTAGTATACTCCCTCCCCTTGGCATTTTTCCTTTTGCAAGCCATGCATCAGAACCCAATGGTATAAGCCCATAGTCCATAACTTTAGAATAAATTTTTTGATTGGAAACAAGCCCTGGAAACCTGAAAAAAATAGATGGTATGATGTTATGCTCAAGCATTATTTTTTCATTTTGTAGTACCTCACAAGCAATGTTCGTACCTTCTTTCAGCAAAAAATTTTTTTTAATAGGCAGTGATCGCGAGTAAAAATGGCTGTAGCTATGATTTACCCATACAATATCCAGTTGTTTATTGAATGCTAATTGTTTAAGCCATTGCAGGTCATCTTCATGTTTCAGTAACCAATTGCCACTTATACAGATAGTAACCGGCGCAGGCAGTTGATTCTTATTATAATCAATGAACTGTTCTATAAATCGAGTATCCAGTTGTTTTTTTGATGGGCATAGATCAAAACTAACCACTATAGTGTCCAATTGGTTAAAATGAGTTATACCGGCATTGAACATCCGTTTTGAATTTTTTTGTGCAAGAGAGTAGAGCGTTGCATAAGGCGAGTTGGGAAACATGGCAAGTATGGATTGCAATGATTGTTTTTTGATTGCAGAATGTGCAGGTTTTAATAAACCGGTTGTAAGGGTATAAGGATTGATGCAAAGATAGGTGCCGGTGTTGTTAAGCTTAAATCTGCGTATAATGATATAGGAATAAGTATTGGTTCCATTCACTTCTTCATACACAGCATAGTATGGCATATAGGCACTGATTGTTGCATGTGCACCATCAGGTAAACAGATGATAATGGTGTTAGTAATAAAAAAAAATAGTAGTGCAGGATATAATAATTTTTTCAAAAACATGGATACACCATTAAATGTTTCTTTGGTAAAAGTGTTTGTTAGATTAACAAATGAAGTGAAATAGTATAAATTGTCAATCCAATATTATATAACCAGAATATACTATTATGGTGTATATAAATGTTAATGTAAATATTTTACAAATCATACATAATTTTTGTTGCAAATGTATGGCTACTCTGTATATAGCGCACTGTGTTGATTAATTTTTGATAGAAAGGTACAATAATTATGAAGCTCATTGTCCAGAAATATGGTGGCACATCGGTTGGGACAGTTGAACGAATTAAATCTGTAGCATCAAGAATAAAGCGATATGTAGAAAATGGTTATTCGGTGGTTGTAGTTGTTTCAGCAATGGGCAAAACAACTGACCAGCTGATTGACCTTGCAAAACAGATAACACAAAATCCGGATAAGCGTGAGATGGATATGCTGCTTTCCACCGGGGAACAGGTATCAATTGCGTTACTTGCAATGGCTTTACATGATAGCGGCATTAATGCAATATCATATACCGGCTCACAGGTTAAATTGATTACCGATGGAAACTTTTCAAACGCACGAATCCAGAGCATTTCTACTGAAAGGATTAAAAAATCACTGGAAGAAAGCAAGGTGGTTATTGTAGCTGGATTCCAGGGGATAGATCAGGAGGAGAATATAACAACGCTTGGAAGGGGTGGCTCGGACACTTCAGCAGTAGCCCTTGCAACAGTGCTGGGAACGCGTGATTGTGAAATTTATACCGATGTGGATGGTGTTTTTACTGCTGATCCACGGATTGTTCCCAACACAAAAAAATTGAATGAAATAAGCTATGAAGAGATGCTGGAATTAGCCCGGCTTGGTGCAGGGGTTTTACATTCCAGATCGGTGGAATTTGCTAAAAAGTATACTATACGATTACATGTTAGATCAAGTTTTAATGATAATGAAGGAACAATAGTAATGCCACGGGAGGAGATGATGGAAAAATTTGTCATAAGCGGTGTAACGTCAAAAGATGATGAAGCAAAGATTACCATACGGGATATCCCCGACAGGCCAGGCGTTGCTTCCATGCTGTTTGGTGAATTGGGTAAACAAAAGGTATATGTCAACATGATAGTGCAGTCAACAGGGAAAGATGGTAAGGCATCTATCTCGTTTACGGTATTAAAAAATGATCTTAAAAAGGCATTAACAATATGTGAAGGATTAAAAGCAACAATGGGTGCAACCAGCATTGATTATAAGGAAAATATTGCAATAGTGAGCGCAGTTGGTGTTGGGATGCTGTCGTCATGGGGTGTGGCAGGGCGCATGTTTGACGTTCTCGCAAAACATAATATTAACATTGAGATGATATCAACTTCAGAGATTGGCATATCATGTGTTATAGATTCAATGTATACCGAATTAGCGGTGAAAGCTATTCATAAAGAATTTATTGAAGGCAATGAATAATAAAGAAGGCATAGCTCAAATCAACAAAAAGAAAGCAGTAACAAAGAAGTTACGGCTTGGCATCATCTATGGTGGCAAAAGTGGCGAACATGATGTGTCACGGTGTTCTGCAGCATCCATTGCTGAGGTTGCCAGTAAAAAATATGAGGTGGTATGTATAGGCATTACCCGTGATGGACGCTGGTATGTACAAAATGCCATACACATTGAAAATCATCCCTCATTTGGCAACGTGCTTGCAATCCATGAACACGGTAGCTGGGCAATTGATACAAGCTCAAGTGATGGTTCGCTTCATCTTTTAGAAAGGGTAACCGGGGAAGAGGTCATTGTTGATGTTGTTTTCCCCATAGTGCATGGAACATATGGTGAGGATGGCACCTTGCAGGGACTTCTGGAGATGGTTGATGTGCCATATGTTGGACCGGGTGTATTGGGTTCTGCTGTTGGCATGGATAAGGATATTGCAAAAAGAGTGTTAATGAATGCAAAGGGATTTGCGATAGTTCCTTTTAAAACAATCCGCATCAATGAAATGAATCCTCACAATAAACAAACAATACTGAGGATGGTTGAGAGGATGTTACCCGTATTTATAAAACCTGCAAATGCTGGTTCATCAGTTGGTATATCAAAAGTTACCAGCAAAGGTATGATTGAAGAGTCACTATCGCTTGCTTTTCAATATGATACCAAGGTAATAGTTGAAAAGGCTATTGACTGCCGTGAATTTGAAGTGTCGGTGATGGGGAATGAAGAACCTGTTGCATCGGTTGTTGGGGAGATTATACCACAGCATGAATATTATTCATACAAAGCAAAATATCTTGAAAAGGATGGTGCAACATTAGCTATACCGGCAACCATAAGTAAAAGTTTGGAACATAATTTACAAAAAGCAGCCTGTATCATCTTTTCATTATTAGAATGCGAAGGGCTCGCACGGGTTGATTTTTTTGTAGAAAAGCAAACAAATATTCTATACTTTAACGAAATAAATACATTACCTGGATTTACCAGTATCAGTATGTATCCAAAACTGTGGGATTGCTCAGGCATCTCCTATACCAAACTCATTGATACGCTTATCCATTATGCACTAAAGCGTCACCGCAGAAGGAAAAAGATGGTGGGAGCATTCCTCAGGTTAAAAAAATAATCATGCATAACCACTAATGCCATGAACTATCGCACAAAAAAAATAAAAGGACTTTATGTCGATACTGTGTTATTTGATATGGATGGTGTGATTGTTGATTCCATGTATGCGCACGCCCGATGCTGGATACAGGTATTTGAAGAACATGGCGTTCATCTGGACGCAATTGATATTTTAAAACGTGAAGGCATGTCGGGACTTGAATCGATAGCTGATATTTTTATTGATAAAGGTTTTTCATTACCACCCGATACTATTTTGAAAAATCTTCAAAAGAAAAAATTGTCACTTTTTTCAAACTACCCCATTGAGGTATTCCCGCAAATATATACTATTTTTCCTTTTCTTAAATCAAAAGGCAAAAACATAGGAATTGTTACCGGTTCATTCCGGTATCTGGTGGAACAATTAATGCCGCAGCAGCTTTTACAGCACGTTGATGTTATTATCAGCGTTGATGATGTGAAAAGAGGCAAACCATATCCTGATCCCTATGTGAAAGCACTGGAAAAATTAGATGTTAGCAACGATAGTACTATAGTAATTGAGAATGCACCGATGGGTATACAGGCTGCTAAAGCAGCAGGATTATACTGCGTTGCCATTACCACTACATTAGATTCGTCTTTTCTAAAGTGTGCTGATGCTATCCTCCGTGACCACAATGAACTGATAGTTTTTTTAATGAACTGGTGCTCCTCGTGAAGTGTGTTTTTTCATTGACAGGTGTGTAAATATACCTATAGTTGCGTTAATGGTGTTTACAGATGTTAAAAATTTATAAATAATAACTGTGGGTGTAATATGAGTGTTGCATGGATTCCTAACACATTGACACTGGGCAATTTAGTTTTAGGCTTTATTGCAATAATTTTTGCAAGCATGAACATTCCTCATCATCTATCTATTGCAGGCGTATTGATTTTAGGTGCTGCTTTACTGGATGGATTAGACGGACAGGTAGCACGGATGCTGGGTGTTGCAAGCAAGTTAGGACAGGAATTGGATTCACTGGCAGATTGTGTTACATTTGGCATCGCTCCAGGATATTTAGCATTTAAAGGCTATCTACAGGGAACATGGATTTATATCCTTGATAAACCTATTGATATTGGTATCTTCATTGCAGCAATTTTCCCTGTATGTGCAGCATACAGGCTGGCGCGTTTTAATGTGCAGCATGTCCCCAACGCTTTTGATGGATTGCCATCTCCTATAGCAGGTATTATTGTGGCGTTAGTGCCATTATGTTTTATAAATATTATTATTCCCAAACTTTTATTTATCATTGGTTTTGTTCTTGTTGCTCTGCTCATGGTATCGACAGTGCGATATGCAAAGCCTCAGTCGTTTATATTGCAGAAGATTACGGGTATAAAATTATTATTGTTTATATTAATCTTAATTGCGCTCATTTTTATGTTTAAACAATGGGTGATAATGGTTATCATTGCGCTTTACATCTTATCAGGATTATTAAGTTTTATTATTCAATTGATACAGGATTACCGATATTAGGCTGTCTTGAAGTGCAATGGATTATTAAAGGATAAGTGACGGTTGTCATAGTTTCCCTCGCTTTGCGAAGGAGAGATTGGGGGTGAGGTTAATAATCATACAAAATTATATAATTTGTTATTTTGCAGCATCAATCGTAGGCGATGTCCCTTCTTTTCTAAGGTATTTTAAGTAATGATTGCGCTTTTCCATTGAATGAAGCGGTTTATACCATAAACCAATCCCATAGTAACTATGTGGCAAGTGATTTTTACAGATAATTTTTGAAAAATTTTATTAAAATCCTCAAAAATTTTTGTTTCCGATGATTTAATATCATATTTTTAAATAAAAAGCTATAAATGCTGGTAATTATTTTTAGATAATTATATTTAATATTGGTAGAAAAATATTTTTTTGCTATATTAATGGTTGTTAGCACTCTTTTTATTGAGTGCTAACACAATTTTTTTATCTTTTATTCCAATAATAAAATTATTGTAAAAAAGAATGATTGTTTATTTTTTAAGTATCTAATTATTACATTAAAATCAAGGATAAGGAGGAACACTGTGGGAATCAAACCATTAGGAGATCGAGTTCTCATTGAAGTGACGGAAGAAGAACTTCCAAAACAGGGGAGTCTTTACATCCCTGATACAGCAAAGGAAAAGCCACAGCAGGGGAAGGTGCTGGCTGTTGGTAAAGGTCGTTATGAGGATGGAAAATGGGTTCCATTGGATGTTAAAACGGGTGATACTGTATTGTTTGGTAAGTATGCAGGTACAGAGGTTAAGTATGGTGGCAAGGAATATTTGATTGTTCGCGAAAATGATATTTTAGCTATCCTGGATTAAATTACAAAATCGTAGAAAAGGAAGGTGAAAGACATGGCAAAGATTTTACAATACAATGATGAAGCAAGGCGATCAATCTATCAGGGTGTAATAAAATTATCAGATGCAGTAAAAGTAACTCTTGGTCCCCGTGGTAGAAATGTTGTCATCGATAAAAAATTTGGCTCACCAACTATCACCAAAGATGGTGTAACAGTGGCAAAAGAAATTGAGCTGGAAGATCCATTTGAAAATATGGGTGCTCAGTTAGTAAAAGAAGTTGCTACAAAGACCAATGATGTGGCGGGTGATGGCACTACAACAGCAACTATTCTTGCAGCTGCTATCTATCATGAATCATTAAAAAATGTTACTGCTGGCGCAAATCCCATGAGTTTAAAACGGGGCATTGATAAGGCTGTAGAAGTAGCAGTAAAATTTATTGGCGATACAGCTCGTGAAATTAAGGATAAAAAAGAGATCGCTCAGGTTGCAGCTATTTCTGCTAATAATGACATGGAAATAGGCGAGCTTATTGCTGAGGCAATGGATAAAGTTGGTAAAGATGGTGTTATCACCGTTGAAGAAGCTAAATCTATTGAAACACATCTAGAAGTTGTTGAAGGTATGCAATTTGATAGGGGTTATATTTCTCCCTATATGGTAACCGACCCTGAGAATATGGAAGCAGTACTGGAGGATGCATTTATCCTTATCAATGAAAAGAAGATTTCTACAATGAAAGATCTTCTCCCTATACTGGAAAAAGTTGCACAGGCTGGCAAACCCCTTCTTATCATTGCTGAAGATGTAGAAGGTGAAGCTCTTGCTACAATTGTTGTGAACACATTGCGCAAGGTTATACAGTGCGTAGCAGTAAAAGCCCCTGGATTTGGTGACCGCAGAAAGGCAATGCTGGAAGATATTGCTATTCTTACCAAAGGGCAGGTCATATCTGAAGATCTTGGATTAAAGCTTGAAAATACCACGATGGATATGCTTGGACGTGCAAAAAAAGTTATTATTGACAAGGAAAATACAACAATAATTGAAGGTGCTGGCAGCCAGGCGGATGTACAGGCACGGATCAAAGTTCTTAAGAAGCAGATAGAAGAAACAACATCAGATTATGACCGAGAAAAATTACAGGAGCGTTTGGCAAAATTAGCTGGTGGTGTGGCGGTTATCAATGTTGGTGCAGCAACTGAGGTTGAACTTAAAGAAAAGAAGGCTCGCGTGGAAGATGCACTTTCAGCTACTCGTGCAGCAGTAGAAGAGGGAATTGTCCCGGGTGGTGGTTTAACGCTGTTATATGCTCAGAAAGCTGTTGCAGAATTAGAGAAAAAACTGGATGGTGATGAAAAAATAGGTGCACGGATTGTTGCCAAAGCTATGGAAGAGCCTATGAAGATGATTGCATTTAACGCTGGTGTTGAAGGATCGGTTGTTGTTGAAAAGGCAAAACAGGAAAAACAGGGTATAGGCTTTAATGCAGCAACACTGGAGTGGGAGGATCTCACAAAAGCAGGTATTATTGATCCTGCCAAGGTTGTACGTTCAGCATTACAAAATGCTGCATCAGTTGCTGGCATGCTTGCAACAACTGAGGTACTTGTAACTGAGAAGAAAGAAGAAGAAAAAGCACCAATGCCTGGTGGAATGCCTCCAGGAGCTGGGATGTATTAAGATAATAAAAAAGAGCAGGGTTGCAACCCTGCTCTTTTTTTATTTTATACACTGTTAATTCCAAAACGGGAAATTATCTACAAATAATAATAAATGTACACCCCGCCGCCGGAGGCGACGGGTGTCCACTTCATTTCAACTTGAAATTATTTTTAAGGAATAAATACTGTATTTTATATATATTTTTTTACCCTGTAGGGAGGAAGTTTTTGCGATTCATGGTATATGCGTATCATGATCTCTGCCAGTATTCCTAACAATATAAACATGATCCCTAAGATAATCAGCATAACAGTGAAAAGTAACAATGGATTGCGTATCATCGAATGATGTAATAAAAGCTTCATGGCAATGACTATAATACCGCTGATTCCGCTTAGTACAAGTAATAGCAAGCCTATTCCTCCAAAAATGTAGTTTGGCTTTGTTGAATAGGATCCCATAAATTTTACTGTTACCAGATCAAGTAATACTTTAAATGTTCTTTGTATGCCATATTTTGATTTGCCAAATTTTCTGGGATGATGTTGTACCGGTACTTCAACAATAGATGCGCCAATCCATGATGCATGTATCGGAATAAAACGGTGCATCTCCCCATAAAGGTTAACCTGTCGGATAATTTCACCTCTATAAGCTTTGAGTGAGCATCCCAGATCATGCAGATGTACACCGGTTATCTTTGCAATGAGCCAGTTAGCAATACGCGATGGAATTTTACGGGACAACAGTTTGTCATGTCGGTTCTTTCGCCAGCCGCTTACTACATCATATCCTTCTTCAATCTTTTGCACCAGGAGCGGAATGTCACTGGCATCATTCTGTAAATCTGAATCCATAAAGATGATAATATCGCCTTTTGCATAATCGATGCCAGCAGCCATTGCAGCGGTTTGTCCAAAATTACGCCGGAACTGCACTACATGCACATGCCTATCGTTTGCTGCTATTAATTCAAGCAGCTTAAATGAGTTATCGATGCTGCCGTCATCCACAAAAACTATCTCATAAGAATATGGCGTTTTTTTCATTGCATCAACAATGTGTTTGTATTGCGGTTCAATATTTTCTGCTTCATTAAACACAGGCAATACAATGGAAAGGTATGGTTTCTTTGTGGTTCTTGATTTCATATATTGCTCTCCGGAATCAATTGCATAATGGTATCCCTTTATTGTATACATATAATCTATCGCAAGTAAAATAATAAATTGTAAACAATATTTTTATTGAAAAATTAATCATCATGTTATTGCTGAATTAAAAAAGGGGTGATGGCATATATGGATATGAATAGTATACTTACAAAAATACAGGAAGCTATAAATCTACTTCCCGCAACATTAATGCAGTTGAAACAGGAAGGAAGGAAAATTATAATGACACAATGCGATATCCTCCCCTATGAGGTTTTTAGAGCTTTTGGATATAGTGTGATTAAAATGCCGCGCTGGGTTGCCAATGCTTTTATTATGGGCGATAGTTCTCTGGAAAACGATGCAGTAGCATTTTGCACTATTGCTGATATGATTATTGTCCCCAAACAATGTACCATTGTCCCCAATGCGATATTGAGCAATAGAATATTTTTAATAGATGGTATCAATGGTTTTGCCGAAGATGCAGCAGTAGCCATCCATTCCATGCTTTCAATGATTTTGCGTACTGTGGGGACTACACAGGAATACCCGGATGATGAAGAATTAAAAGAGGCTGTTTGCCTATACGAAGAGATACGGAAGATTATGCGCACCGTATCGTCGTTCCATGCACATAAACTAACTTTAATTCAATTACAGCTTATTTGCGATGCAGCATTTTCGTTGCTTCCCGATGAAAGCTTACCATTATTACAGCAGATTATTGTTGCTCTTGAATCGATGGATGTTCCAGTACCTGACAATGGAGAAGAAAAGATTAAGACACTGCTCTATAGTGATGGCACTAACTGGGAAATGTTTGATGAATGTAAAAAACATGATTTAACAATAGTTGAGGATGATGCGTGCAATGTCAGGAGGCAGTTTGATATTTCATGTAATGTCTCTTCAACCAATTTGTACTATGAGCTGCTCATGGCATATACCTTCAAAGCATGGTGCCCCGCAATGCGCAGTGCACCAGAGCGGTTTGAATTGATATACAAAGCTTTACCCAATTATGACATTGGGCTGGTTATCTTTTTACCATCGGTGCTTACCATCCGAAATAACCACATTGATTATCTCTATGAGCAATGCTTGCTGCAGGGAAGCAATGCAATAGTATGTACTGAAGAAGAAGCCATTGTACAGATACAGCGATATATAACCGCACTAAAGCAACGAAAACATATTGCAATAACGATTGATTTGCTGTGATATAAGCTATCGTGACACAGAGAGCGTTTGCAGCACTATAAACTGTCGCTATTGTAAAACTTTAATATAATCCACAATAATATTCAATGCCTCTTTCAGAAAGGGATCATTTTCTAAATCAATAAGATTTTCTGTTTTATTTTTACGGATTGTCCCCTCAAGGTCTTTTTTACGCTGCTCTATGGTGCTTTCATCTTTTAAACTTATTTCTTTGGATTGCAACTTTTGTTTTAGTTCCTGAATCTCTTTCAATAATTTGGCATAATGAGCATCATTTTGAAGTCTACTATCAGATTTATTGCGAAGCAATGCTACTACTTCACCAGGGATATAGTTTCGGTACGGTGTATATGCAGCAGGAGGTATTGGCTTCCACTGCAATGCATATTTGAGCTTATTCTCACCTATATCCCATATTGTTGTGATATCCGGTACGGTGATGTCAGGTTTTATCCCATTGAGTTGATTGGATGTCCCTGATGGTTGATAAAAAATGGCATTGGTTATTTTGATTGCGCCTTTCTTCTGATATAGTTCTTTATATGATTGCACTGTACCTTTACCAAAGGTTGCGTCAGTACCAATAATTATCCCGCGCCGGTAATCACGGATAGCGCCTGCAAAAATTTCTGATGCGCTGGCACTGAATTTATCAATGAGTACTACTAATGGTCCACTATAGTATACACCGGGTATTGGATCATCCAGAGATTGTATAGTATCAGAACTATCGTACACCTGCATAATAGGTCCGGCATCAACAAATAAACCAGCTAATTTTAATGCTTCACTCAACGCACCTCCGGGATTGCCACGAAGGTCAATAACGATGCAGGCAACATTTTTTTTCATACAATTGTTAATCTGCATGATGGTGTCAGCAGTGGAACTTCTACCCTGATCAATTCCCTGTTTGGTAATATCCACATAAAATGATGGTATTTTAATATATCCAATTACCATGCCATTTTTAGACTGGTGCACCTCGGATTTGACGGCACTATCTTCTAAATTAATTTCCTCACGCACTATAGGAATAACCATGCGCTTTTGCTCATTGCTGTCAGGGTTAATCCGTATTATAGTAAGTTTTACCAGCGTGCCCTTTTTCCCGCGAATCATCTTCACAACATCGCGCAGATCCATATCCACAACATCAACCGGTTCATCATTATCCTGAGCAACGGCAACAATGCGATCATTGGGCTGTAGCTGTAATTCTTTGGAAAGCTTATCGGCAGCACCCCCGGGGATTATACGATCAACAATGGTATAGCCATCCTCAGAACGCAACTGCACGCCAATACCTTCAAGTTTTAGATTGTTGGATATCATGAAATCTTCGTGTTCTTCCTGTGTTAGATAGTTGGTATGAGGATCAAGCGCCATAGAAAAGGCATTTAAAAAAATTGAGAATTGTTTTGCCTTATCCAATTCCTGAATACGTTTGTTATTGATAAAAAATTTTCTTTTCAATTTTTCTTTTGCCTGTTCTTCCTTCAGATTATCAGTAGTTTGATAATTTAAAAGTTGCAGCTTGATATTTTTACGCCATCGTTCTTTTAGTTCCTTTTTGTCGATTGCATACGATATTTTATCACTGTCTAAATTGATGGTTTCATCCTCGGTAAAGGTGTATTGCTGCTTCAGCAATTGATTAATCATGTCATTAACCTCGGCAACGCGTTTGCGATAGGTGCCAAAAATGTCATCAAGAAAAGAAAAATCTTCTTTTTTTGAAAGATCGTCAATGAGTGTGGAATAGCGCTTTGTAAATCCATCAACATCATTTTTATAAAAATAGTATTTTCCCGGATCAATAGATGACAATAAATTGTTCAATGTCCTGTCCGAGATGGTGTTGTTAAATTCATGATACTGTACATGCTCATTTAAAAAGGTACTGATTATATAATGGATATCGTTCGGATTAAGAACAACTGACTTTTTATAGCAGCCTGAAAACAAAACAAGAGCTATGCATACGTATGTTAGCTTTTTCATAAACTATCCTGTGTATGTTATTGTAATTTTTTATAATATGGACTATTATACAATAAACATTTATAGAAGTCAAATAATTATCACTAAAGGCTTTGTAAACTTTTTTAGCCCTTAGTTACACTTATGTACAATAAATTAATTTGACATTATTATCATTATGACAACAATGAACTGTGTAAAAACTTTACGGGAGCTATGCAATGATTGGTAAATCTATGCAGGAATTAATAGCATTGCTTGAAAGTAATGCAGTAACCTCAGTTGAAATAGTACAGGCATTTTTACAGGAGATGAACCATAAGCAGGAGCTTAATGCATATATTACTGTCCTTGATGATGATGCATTACAGCAGGCACAGCAGTCAGATAAACGTCGTAAGGCAGGGAAGCCTCTTTCACAATTTGATGGCATTCCCATAGCTATTAAAGATAATATATGCACACAGGGTATATTGACAACCTGTGCATCAGGAATACTAAAAAATTTTATTCCACCCTATAATGCCACAGTATATCAAAAGCTTTTGAATGCAGGATTTATAGTATTAGGTAAAACAAACATGGATGAATTTGCCATGGGTTCAACCACCGAGACATCGTTTTTTGGACCTACAAAAAATCCTGTTGATATTACAAAAGTTCCCGGGGGAAGCAGCGGTGGTTCGGCTGCTGCGGTAAAGGCTTGTTGTGCACCGGTTGCGCTTGGTTCTGACACAGGTGGGTCAATACGACAGCCTGCGTCATTGTGCGGAGTGGTGGGGATAAAGCCAACCTATGGAAGGGTATCACGGTATGGATTGGTTGCCTTTGCTTCATCGCTTGACCAGATTGGTACATTTGCAAACACTGTAAAGGATGCTGCAGATGTATTAGCGGTTATTTCGGGTGTTGATCGCTGTGATGCAACATCAATTGCTATGCCTGTTGATTTTGGTTCGGATACCATCACTGGCACTATTAAAGGTTTGCGAATAGGAGTCCCCCGGGAATATTTCAACGGAGTGGACAACCAGATAGTTCAGGCTGTTGAAACAGTCATTAAACAATTGGAGCTCAAAGGAGCTATCGTACATACCATTTCGTTGCAATATACCGATTATGCAGTACCCATATACTATCTCATTGCTACTGCGGAAGCATCGTCAAATTTAGGACGGTATGATGGCGTGCGCTATGGATACCGATCGCCCAATATTGCAAAGCTGAAGGATCTCTATACTAAAACACGCCAGGAAGGATTTGGCAAAGAGGTTAAACGACGCATAATACTGGGAACATTTGCCCTTAGTTCAGGATATTATGATGCCTATTATTTAAAAGCATTAAAAGGAAGGCGTCTTATCATTGATGATTTTAATAAAGCATTTGAAGAGTGTGATTGCATTATTGCGCCTGTGACAACAACAACAGCTTTTGGTATTGGTGAAAAGATAGCTGATCCATTAGCGTTGTATATGGCAGACATTTTAACAATTTCGGCTAATCTGGCTGGCATACCGGGTATGTCGGTGCCTGTTGCAGAAGATACTCATGGTTTGCCAATAGGTGTACAGCTCATGGCGCGTCATTTTAATGAAATGGTTATGCTCAATGTTGCGCAGGCTATTGAAGATAGCATTGGTCGTTAGCATTGCAGTACATTGCGCGTGTGCTTATCGCTATACAGCATTGCGGATAGGAACCGTGGTGACAGTTCCTGAGCATGAATCAGTAGCACCAGAGCAGTTAACAGCAACAGTATATTACACAGCCTATGTTGTTACTATGACAAAAGGTGGTGATGAGGCAAAAAAAAATAATGCTGCTGTTGAAGCACTCCTGAAAGGAAAGATAGATGACGCCCTCGTAGTATTAGAATCAATTGTTGCATATAATGAACCGGCAGTATTGAACAATTATGGTGTGGCGCTGCTTATAAACGGCAATAGCGATAGTGGATTGCAGTATATCTGCAGGGCAGCGGTGCTGCAGCCTGATAACGCATACTTTAAAAAAAATTATCTTTATCTCCATGAATGTAAAAAATGACATAGTCATCTTTTTTTTGGCGATAGTTTGCTGTATTGGCTGTTTGCATGAACCGGTGGACAGCGATTATTACGATGACCTGTCGCTGGTGAAAGGAGGAGAAAAGCCGACACCACCGGTGGATTTATCGTTAACTGTTGCTGACCATGAAGTAACATTGCAATTTTATACCGACAGGCTTGATAGTGGCAACCCTGTAACCTATGATCCCGATACAGGAACTAATGAAAATCTGTATTATTTAGTGTATATTGCATCAAACGACCCTGCTATGTTTGGTGATCCAGAGCTGTACTACGATATACGCTATTATCTGGGGTATGTTGCAGAAATTGATTTTGCTGCAGGAGTTGATCCTAAAGAGGTATCAATCGCCATTGCATCGTCATATCATGGACCGCTGTTTGTTTGGATGACATCGCATGATGGCGGCAGGGAAAGCGATCACAGTGAGGTAGTGTCCATGGTTATACCATAACATGGTTATAGCAACGGTGCAGAGATTTGCTTAAATGTTTTTGTTATGGTGTGATTTACTGTAGCAGCATATTTTAAAAATGATAGTGGATGATATGCATGAACTATCGCATAGCAATGGTATTATTTTTTATTTTTTATACACCGGCACTATGTGGGCAAAATAAGCCGTTTACCTTTGTCCCTGCGGAACAACCGCTAAGCCTGTATAAAGCGCTGGCGTATGATATTGTACCGGGAGGAGGGCATATCTATACCGGGCACTATGAATATGCTGCTGTTTTTGCAACCTTGAAAATTTCTGGTGTGTATGCTATGTATTACTATTATAACTACTGGCACTATCGCGGTTCATTATACCGCTCGGCCAAAAAGGCAAATGCAGCTATTGACCCTGAGCATGATTTGCAGTTTAAAGATCCTGAAGGCGGTTATAAAACTGTTGAAGAGTTCCGACAAGCATATGACCGTGCAGCGCATTATTTTACGTTAAGTGTAGCGGCAAATGTTGCCATATATGTAACATCATGGCTGATGACACTGTATCATGTGCAACAGATTAATGAAGAAAGGCAACCAGCATATATAGGATTTGCCGCTCATGTGCTGCTTGATGCTGATGCATATGGTACGGTGTATGCAGGATATACCGTAAAGTGGTAATGATGCACTCAATACAGTGAAGCATGGAATTGCAAAAATATAGGTATTGCCAAACCGTGAAGTATTAAAAATAAAAAAAGGCTTTTATAAAAAGCCTTTTTTTATCGGGGTGTACGAGGCTCGAACTCGCGACCTCCTGCGTGACAGGCAGGCACTCTAACCAGGCTGAGCTAACACCCCTCAACGCTTACAACTATACTACAAATGGTAAATGGAGTCAACTTCTGTCAATTAAAAAAATCACGTTTTTATATATATTGCAAAAAATATTTAAAAAAAGCTTTAAATTTTTTTATAACTATTATATCTGTAAAATTGTCTGCTACTATTAAGAAGGGATGATACGTGCACTGAAAGGGAGAAAAGCATGTCATTAACAATTTTTGATGATATATATCATGAGATACGAAAACGAAATACATCAGGTGGTTTCAAAGCTGTACCATATTCAGATGAGTTTATTAAATATGCTGCCGGGTATTATGGGCTCTCAATGGAGCTGATAAAAAATATTATACAGATACTTATTAATTCGCATAAGATATTTCCAATTGAGATAATAGCGGAAGACAAAGTGCGTGATATAGCTCATGTAGAAGGTTATGTGGTATGCGATTTAGTAATTCTCAGAAAGTTAAAATCATTTTATCAAAGTGAGCTTATTATTCAATATGAGAATGAGTTCCATAAGCGGTTAATGGTTCATCAAGTTGTTAAAGAGATATTCCCCATGCTCCACAGCCTTAATAATACTGATATTGGTAAAGTAGCAAATCTGGCAATTATGCTTGAAGAATTAGAGCGGTTTATGGAAAAACACTATGAAGAGTTTACCGAGGAGTGGAAGGCAAAACGTTTAGCATATGAGATTAGTTTATCGAATATCGATACGCAATTAGAACGAAAAGTTGAAAAACAAAAAGTTGTAAGCAAGCCATCATCGCCAGTTGTACTAAAAGATCGTAGGAAAAAAAGGGTTGTTGATGCTCCGCAATATAATGAATTTATTGACAAAAGCAAAAGTTATCCTCTGGAGCGGATCTTCCAGATTTATGGAATTGATTTTTTCCTTCGTGTGCAGTTGCGTAATTATAAATTTGATTATCTCAAAGAGCTTGTAGAGACAAAGAAAATTAAACGAAAATCAGATCTGCTATTGTTAAAAAATATGCTGAATGCAGTACTACATAACCGGAATGGTGATCACAATCTATCTCAATATGAAGATGCCATCTATGAACTTATGCAGACAGTTAATCATCACCTTTTTGTTGAAAGGGATTTTTAAAGGAGGCTTTATTATGCAACGGTTATTTGTATTTTTTTCAATACTATTGATTGCAGAAGCTATCGCCTATTCTGACACAACTATTGTATTGGATAAACCTCTGGAAAATGCAAATGTAGATATTATGAAGGCATTTAAAAACAGGAAGTCTGAACGGTCGTATACCAATCAATTAATTTCAATACATCATCTTTCAACTGTTTTATGGTCAGGGTATGGTATAAACAGGCAGGATGGCAAACACACAGTGCCAACAGCATATGGTAAAAATTACATGAAGCTATACGTTATCTATGATGGCAAAACATATCGTTATTTACCGGAAAAACATTGTTTGCAGTTTATTCGGGCTGAAGTGACAACTGCAATGGCTTCAACTCAGGGGTGGGTTGGGAAAAGTACATGCGTAATTGTCATTGTGGCTGATATGGATGCCTTCCCTTTCTATGCAGGATTGCGGGAGCAACAATTAAAGTATGCACATGCCACAGCCGGCTGCATTGCGCAAAATATATATATAGCCTGTACAGGCTTGAAGTTAGGGACATGCCTTGTTGCAGGTGTTAATGTCACAGGGTGTAAAAAGGCATTTAAATTACATGAAAATGAACTACCACTATTCATCATGCCAGTAGGATATCCGTCAGCACACTAGCACAGTATATAGTATATATGAGTAACAGAAATTGAACGTAGTTATATCGTTGCACTGCTGAAAAAATAGAATGAAAATGTGCCATGCTGAGGGAGCGCTAGCGATTGAAGAATCCATTCGTTTCATTATCAAACGATGGGATTCTTCACTGTGTCCAGAATGGCTATCAGCTTTGCCTCAGAATGACAATGACGATATCTCCTCATCCCTTATTGGTGGCTACTATCTGGCAATCATGAACTCCCATCATTGAACAGTTTTATATTATAGGATAGTAGTGTTGCCAGTTAACAAAGGTATTTAAAAAATAATGATAAGTGCAGGCAGTACAATTATTGAAAATGCAACGGTATTGACGATGAATATACTGGTAGCCATTTCTTTATCTAAATGAAACAGTATTGAAGTAATAACTGAATATACTGCAGCAGGCATATATGATTGCAGGCGGATAACCGATTGTATATCCTCAGGGAGAGAAAATTGGCAGAGCACTATGTACATGCAAAGAGGAATTATGCAAAACTTGATGATGGCAATAAGCAGATGAAGTAAGCAATAGTTTTTAATGTGAGTAAATTTAAAATAAATACCCATGCTAAAATAGTAAATAATGATTGAAATACACAGTAATATATCTATAGGGATGTTTATGGCAGGCCTTTTAATATTCAGTGCGTGGAGTATGATAGCAACAACTATAGCTAATAGCGGCATATTCTGAGGTGTAATTATGTAGTTTCGTAAAGAAAATGGTTGTTTGGTGCCAACATACCGCGCATAGGAAAAAATGACCAGTATAACGTATGGCATAAAATAGGTTATAAAGATAAATGACA
>DAOLVF010000034.1:0-19135 GCA_035420565.1 Spirochaetota bacterium
AAATACTTGATACTATAGAAGCAGGTATAGTATTGAAGGGCACTGAGGTAAAATCTGTACGCTTAAAAAAGGTAAACATTCAGGACTCGTATGCCCGCATCAAGGATGGCGAAGCTTTTCTCTATGGGATGAATATTTCACCGTATGAGAGTGGGAATATCTTTAATCATGATCCGTTACGGGTACGCAAGCTTTTGCTACATAAACAGGAGATAAAACGTCTTACCGGCAAACAGCAGGAAAAGGGGCTTACTCTGGTACCGTTAAAGGTATACTGGAAAAATGGCAAGGTTAAGGTGCTGCTTGGACTTGCTAAAGGGAAAACTCTTTATGACAAACGCCATGATATAAAAAAACGTGACTCGGATAGAGAATTGCAGCGGTATAAGCGCATGCGGTGATTATGTATAAAGAGCTACCGATTCAATTTTTTTATTCCCATTCAATGGTTGATGGTGGTTTTGATGAGATATCATATACAACTCTGTTCACGCCTTTTACTTCATTAATAATGCGTGTAGAGATTCGGCGCATTAAATCTTCAGGCAGATATGCCCAGTCGGCTGTCATTGCATCAAGTGAGGTAACTGCACGCAGTGCTATGACATTATCGTAGGTACGTTTATCACCCATGACACCTACCGATTTAACGGGTAAAAATACCGCAAAAGCCTGCCACAATGTGTTATAAAAATGAGCATTCTTAATTTCTTCTATAAATATGTCATCAGCTTCACGCACTATGGCAAGACGTTCTCTGGTAACCTCGCCAATGATGCGAATAGCTAAACCAGGACCGGGGAATGGATGCCTGTTAATTAATTCTTCGGGCATTCCTAATTGTCTGCCCAATTCGCGAACCTCATCCTTAAATAGCTCTTTTAATGGTTCAATCACTTTGCCTTCATTGATAAGCTCCAGCACTTCAGGCACCCTGTTGTGGTGGCTTTTTATTGTATCAGATGGTCCCTTTGTAGAAACTGATTCAATGACATCGGGATAGAGTGTACCCTGTGCTAAAAAGTCAAAGGTTCCAATTTTAGCAGCTTCTTGTTTAAAAATAGTAATAAATTCTTTGCCAATTATTTTACGCTTTTCTTCCGGGTCAATAACGCCTTTAAGTTTATGTAAAAAATGTTCTTCAGCATCAGCATAGATGAGATTGAGTTTTAGATGTTTTTTGAAACGTTCAATAACCTTTCTATGCTCATCCTTGCGCAATAATCCATTGTTAACAAACACACAGTACAGATGATTACCAATTGCTCGTTGTAGCAACACTGCAGTAACTGAAGAATCAACACCGCCGGACAGCCCCAGTAAAACAGTGCCATCTTTTACTACATTGCGTATATCATTAATCGCAGCATCAATGAAAGATTGCATGGTCCATGTAGGCTGGAAATTGCAGATAGTAAATAAAAAATTACGTAAAATTTCCTTTCCGTACTGGGTATGATACACTTCAGGGTGAAATTGGACACCGTAAATTTTCTTTTCCCTGTTTTCTATAGCAGCGTGTGGTGCATTCTCGGAACGTGCTATGGTTTTGAATGTCTCGGGAATACGTTCTACGGTATCACCGTGACTCATCCATACTGTTTGCGTGCGGGGCAGATCCTTAAACAATGGAGATTCTTCAATTAACGTTATGGTTGCCCTTCCATATTCCTTGAATGGAGAAGGATTGATGATACCATGAAATGCATTAACGACAGCATATAACCCATAGCAAATACCAAGTACCGGCAATCCCAGTGAAAACAGATCATCTGAGATGTGCGGGGCGTTATCCTCATATAGTGAGGAAGGCCCGCCTGAAAGCACAATAGCACCGGGATTTTCTTTTTTTATGTCGGCGATAGTTATTGTATAGGGAACTATCTCTGCATATACATGCAATTCCCGTATTTTACGAGCAATGAGCTGTGTGTACTGCGAACCAAAGTCCAGTATGAGCACTTTATTTTGAGAGGATATTCCAATGCCATGCTCTATCATTTTTGTGCCTCTAAGTTTTTGATATATTCGTATATACCCTGTTTTGTTAAGGTTTCATTTTTTCTGGTAATAGTTTTTTGCATTGTGATGCGGTAATTTTTTAACTTAGTACTATAGTCAGGATTGGAGGTTGATAGAATTGCAATAGCCAGAAGTGCTGCATTGGTTGCACCTGCTTTTCCTGTAGCAACCGTTGCTACCGGTATACCCGTTGGCATCTGGACAATAGAAAGCAATGAATCAAGCCCTCCTGCTATGGATGTTCCAATGGGGATGCCTATGACCGGCAGGACAGTATGAGAAGCAACAACCCCTGGCAGATGAGCAGCGCCGCCTGCCGCTGCAATGATAACCCTGCCACCATCCTTTTCAAACTGAACAACCCATTCAGCAACCAGATGAGGAGTACGGTGAGCAGAATACGCTTTTACATCATACGAAACATTAAAATCATCTAATGTCTGGAAACACCCCTTTAATTCAGGAAGGTCCGAATCACTGCCAACGATAATCCCTATTTCTGTCATATATTCCTCCATGGAAAATAAATTTATTACCCTCACCCCCTGTCTCTCTCCTTCGTAAGGCGAGGAATGAAGTGTCCTCATAAAATAGGTACTATACACCCCTCCCATACTGGACTTGATCCGGAAACTCTTTTTCACCATGAGATCCTGAATCGGAGTTCAGGATGATATTTCTTGCCATTGCCATGATTAATCCCGGACTATCGCCAGGGCAGGCTTATTTCAGCATCTATTTCATAACTGATATCCTGAAACAAAACTGTCATGGAATTGATCCATAGTACAGTATAAGCACAAAGGAACCTCTAATAATTATAAAGTGAAAGTATTTTTAATTTTTAGAGTTACCTCTTTGATATGATGAAAAACTTACTTGCATATAATGCGTTATATTATACACATAACCTCATAAGTTGAAATGCTATCATATCATATCATTTTATGCTATTACAGCTATAATGCTTGACTTAAAATATAACTCATGTAGTAATAAAATCAAATGTAAAATATGAAAAATCTATGTCATTATTAAGCATTACATTTTTTATAGTTGGCGCATCAATTGTTGGCGCGCTGCTGGTAATTATACGGGCACATCAATATCCTGCAAAAGTGCGAAAAGCCCAAGAATATCTTGATAATGGAGACATTGCAAAAGCAAGTGAAATTGTCAAGCTGGTTCTTGAACGAAAAAAGGATTATATACCAGCGCGTTATCTCAGGGCGCAGATATTAATTCAACAAAAACAGTATTTACTTGCTATCGCAGAACTTAATGGAATACTCAGTATACCCGATTTTGATAAATATGTAGAGGAACTGAATATCCATTATCAGCTTGCTGATCTATACCATGAAACACAACAATGGCAAAAAGAGGTTGAAGAGTTCAGAGTTATTTTACAGTTTAATCCCGACGATATCAATGCCAATCACAGATTAGGGATTGTGCTTTACCGTCAGCATGATTATACCGGAGCCAAAGATTATTTATTGAAAGCAGTTACACTGGACCCTGCTCTTTCTGATATTTATGCACCGTTAGGTATATGTCTGTATAATACAGGTGAATATGGAACGGCAGAAAATTTTCTGATTAAAGCTGTTGAAACAAATGCTACAAATTATGAAGCGCATTATTATCTTGGTATGATCTTTAAGATGAAAAAAGATTATACTGCTGCTTTAGAGATGCTTAGTAAGGCTCGTAACGATAGACGGTATTTTGATAAAAGCCAGTATGCTATAGGACAGTTATATTTTGATAATGATGCATATTCTAAAGCAATCGAAGAACTGGAAAAAGGATTGCCATATATTAAGGATAATACAGACGAAGGATTGGCATATCGTTATTTATTGGCGGAATGTTATGAGATGGAAAATAAGATACCAGAAGCAGTACATCACTGGGAAAAGATTGCAAGTATAAATCCTAATTATCGTAGCACACAGGTAAAGCTTGACGATTACAAATTAATTCTTGAAAATAAAAATCTTAAATTTTTGTTTACTTCTACTATGGCAGAGTTACAACCACTTATTACTGAGATTATTGCTCAGTTGAATTATAGTATAGTATATAAAAAAGAAGTTTCGGCTAATGAGTACATGTACAAATGTTTTAGTGTTAAAAGGATAAATGAACCGCCGGTCTTAATTAATTTTATAAGAACAACCCGTGATATAACCGAAGGGCAGATTAACACTTTTTATCAGCGTATGCTTGAAGAGAAGTGTAAAAGTGGTATTTATATAACAACATCAAAATTTAGTATTAATGCTAAATCTCAGGCAGCAAATAAAATGATAGAAATCATGGATGGGCGATTTTTACAAAAGGCAATGGAAAAAATTAAAGGTAAAAAAGGTTAAACATGATTCTTCGTTACCTTTCAACGTGCACTATTGTTCTTTTACTTATTACTCTATCATGTTCAAGGCAAAAAACGGTAAATGAAGGAATTGAACTGTATCAGGAGGGGTTATATCAAAGTGCCTTTATAAAAATTAAAGACGGGCTAATACAGTATTCTATGGAAAAAACGTTGGATGAGCAAAGTTTTGTTTGTACTCCATATGCAGTTTTTTCTACAGAGACATTACTCACCATGCTGTACCCAAAAAAACATACATATGAATTCCCACGTGAAGTAGTTAGTGTATGGTATGATCCTGCCGATGATGTTTGTGTTGTAACTGATGGCATTATGGTATCTAATTTTTCCTCAGATGAGGAAATCATTATCAATAACCCAACAACCAAACCCATTAAAGCAGTTTCGTATTGCAATAAGGATATTTATTTGCTCTGCGGGGAAGAGTTATATGTACATAGCCAGGATGATAAAAAAATAAGAAGATTGTCATCTATAGATTTCCCACCACCGGAAACATTGAAATACTACAATGGATATATGCATGCTGTCAATAATAAGCTCATTATAGTTGTGGGGATAGCCGGATTGTACAATGCATGGGTATTGTCCACTGAAGGAGATATTTTGCTATCCCGTATACGGATTGCCTCATGGAAGAATATACTAAAAGATGATAAGCTGTTTGTTATTACCGGTAGTGCTGGACATTGGGATTTAAAAAGTATCAGTATCACAACGAAAAAGGACAAGACAATTAAAAGCTTTACAAAACTGCAGGATGTTCATTTGCTTAATGATGGTATTATCATAAACAACGGCGATGGAATAGTAGTTTATAATTATGATAATACATTTTATGCAATACCATTTACTTATAGCATATTAGGTGGAACAAATGAATTTCTTTTGGTAGATGGAGGTTATAACGCGTTGATAAGTGGTAATAAATTTTTTATGATGATAGAAAAAGTTGTTAATGAAACTGGTTGTTGCATCATAAAGAATTAGATACATTAATCTTAGAAGGACAACAAAATGTTTACAAAAATCTTATATCCAACAGATTTTTCAGAGTGTGCTAATGCAGCCATTCCTTACATAAAGTTAATGAAAAAAACAGGGGCAAGGGAGCTTATTATTCTTCATGTAGTTGACATCCGTTATAGCACAATAATTGATACCACAGCATTTGGTGAAACATTTGTTTATCCCTATGATATTTCTGATATTCTGAAAAAAGAAGCTGAAAAACAGATGAATAATTTAAAGAAACAATTATCAAAGGTATACAAAGTTACTCCTCTCATTATTGAAGGTATTCCGTTTAAAGAGATTATTACTATTGCTGAACAAAAGAAGGTTTCATGCATAATAATGGGGTCGCATGGCAAAAGCAATATTGAAGAGATGCTATTGGGATCTGTCACTGAAAAAGTGGTAAGAAAGTCGACGATGCCCTGTCTAGTTGTTAAAAGTCATCAAAGGTTCTCTTCCTGATAATCATAGAAATCATCAGGGATATCTTCCATATCATTATCATTTTCATCTTCGTCATCCTCAAAAATGTCATCATCAGAAGGATTATCTAAAGATTTTGGGTCTTTAGTAGCATCTGATTGTGCTTTTTCATCCTGGGCATTTGAGTCATCGTTTATCTTTACAAAAAAATGTGGATCAATCATTGTATGGTTTTGATAGTGTTCATTGCTGTGGATTGGGATAAGCATGTATAATACTATAAACAACACAATGGATGTAATAAATGAAGGTTTCATAAAACATGCCTCTGAAAATAAGATTATATGCCCATGTTATTCTTAATCAGGATTCACGATGACAAACGGTAAATATTTTCGTTCCTGCTGGTAGTTATAAACCGGCCATCATGAACTATTACAAAAATGGCAATAACACCTCTGTTATTCCGGGCTTGACACGGGATCCAGATATATAACGTTAGATCCTGAAATGAATTCTGGATGACATTCCACCGTAATATCATCCCGGACTTGATCCGGTATCTGGCTTTTTGGCTTTAGATTCTTATGGTATACTGTTACTCCTGACGGTGTTTGAATGATTAATGTTGATACATTTATGCCATAATGTAGTGGTAATTGCAATAATTTTTTTCACATTGTAGCATCATATTATGCTCAACATGCCTGTAACATGTATGTAAAATATATATTGACATTGATACATATATATATTTTTCAAGAGATATATCAGACATGGTAGGAGATAATAATATTTCGCTATGGATGCAATCATTGCCTTTTTCAGTTCTTTGTTTCATCAGTATGGTACCTTAGTATTAATATTTACTGCCAGAATATTTGATGTGTCAATTGGAACAGTGCGAATAATTTTGGTTGCTCGAGGATACCGGTCTATAGCACCAGTGCTGGGATTTTTTGAGGTTCTTATCTGGCTTTTTGCGATTAATTCTGCACTTCAACATTTTAATGGGATTATAAGTTATATAGTTTATGCATTAGGTTTTGCCACAGGAAATTATGTTGGGATGTTATTAGAGGAAAAAATAGCCATTGGGTACCAATCAGTCCGAGTTATTACCAGCAAGGTCGTTTCTGCACTTCCTCTGGTATTGAGGCAGGAGGGTTTTGGAGTAAGTCAAATTGATGGTGTTGGCATGAAAGGGCCTATAACGATGTTGTTTACCGTCATACCAAAAAGAGATGTGAAAAGAGTGGTTGAAATAGTTCAAATGTTAGAACCCAATGCATTCATCACCATAGAAGATGTTAAACAGCAATTGAGTGGTTTTACTATTCATAATGGATTTGTATCAAAGTTTGCTTCATTAATAAAGAAAAAATAATTTATATTTTTTTGATCTATACATTTAAAAACAAAAATTATATATTCTATGTTTTGTAGAGGGCGATAGTTACTATCAAATTATTTTCATTGCTGTAACCTTGCGATTTATATCGAGATTTCCCTGCACTATAAGATCAGTGCCTATAAGAATGATATCATCACTGCTATCATGAGGTGGACCGGCTTTCGCATGAATGGATTTAAGTCCACCCAGCCACCACCGTTCATCTGAAATGTACAGTATATCGCCAGGTTTTGCCTGCAGGTGTTCCATCATTGCTTTGCTTAGTGACACACCTTCATTTACTTCAACAATATGGCTGGAGATTATTTTTCCCTCATCAAAATCGTCAGGTTCGCCGCCTTTAAATAAAACCTTACCTTCATGGATAGTATCTACCACAAGACCGGGCAGGTCTTTTATTTCCTTTGAGGCAGGTAATAATGTCATGGCAATGCTGATTCCTGAACATATGGTAAGTCCGTATAAAGCTCGCAAGTATTGTAGTCCCTCGGTAGCAACACCGTGTGAAAATAACGTTAATATTCCAGGCCATTTAATGGATATGAGCATTGCTATGCTTCCAAAAATTAACGTATATGTGGCAGCTTGTGTGGTGTATCTTTTCCATAAAATACCAAATAGTATGGTAACTATCATGGGTGGAGTAACAGCAGCAATAAACGTTCCATGAGCAACATAGATTGATTTGAATTGCATA
The DNA here is from genome assembly GCA_035420565.1 of Spirochaetota bacterium. Lineage (GTDB taxonomy): Bacteria > Spirochaetota > UBA4802 > UBA4802 > UB4802 > UBA4802. Next base: position 7,978 of record DAOLVF010000034.1, read on the forward strand.
AATAAGGGAACAAGAGCAACACCAATAATTGCAGCTAATAACGATATTAAACGTGCCCATTTGAGATAGTAAGCATCAGTGTTATCGGGTGCAATATTTTTTACAATGTCATTAACACCAATTGCAGCAACACCGTTGATTAATGTGTCAATGGTAGACATAAGCGCAGCAATTAAAGCTGCCATAATAAAACCAAATGTTCCGGGTTTTGTAATTGCATATACTACTTCAACAAAGATATGATTAGGATTTGTATCAGAAGGTAGAAGTCCATGTATTGACATTGATTTGCCTATCCATCCTGCATTTGCGACAACAAACGCAGCTAATGGCATTAACACAAGGCAAACCAAAAACAAGGCTTTCCTGCCGTCACGAGGTGAGCGTACACTTAAAAACCGCATTAAAATTCCCTGATTTATAAAATAAAATGCCATTGAACTGCCAAATGCGTCCTGCCAGAAAATGCCAACAAAGTTGAAGTCAGGAGGTTTGTTAAAAGGTGAGAAGGGCAGTTTAAATTCATAAGGAAGTGATGTCCAGAATGTCTTCAAACTGCCAATTTTATCTATACCAAGAATAAATATTAAAATTCCTGCTGTCAATAGCATTAAGGCTTGAGCTAAATCGGTCATTATTACTGAAGTTTGCCCGCCCGCATGCATATACAGAGCACATACAAAAGCAATAACTACGGCAGTTACCATCACATCCCAGCCTAGCATAGCATTAAAGGCAACACCAATTGTATATAAATTTATTCCAATATAGCCTAATAAGTAGATTAACAAAATTATTACGCTAATCGTGCGAGTTTTTGAGTCAAAACGTCTTTCAAAATATTCAGGAATGGATGTAATGCGTCCGTAATAAATGATGGGTAACCAGATAAATACAAAAATTGGCAGTATAAACCAGTCATTGAGGTATGTCATGGTTGATGACAATCCATATTCAAATGCAACAGCAGAATATTTAATAAAACTGTATGAACCAACAGTGGTTGCAACACAGCTAAAGCCAATTAACCACCAGCTAAAGCGCTGACCGCCAAAAAAGAAATCCTTTGTGCTTTTGACATATTTACCAAAAAATGAACCAAAGCCAAGGATAACAATAAAGTATATTACAATTATTGCAAAATCGATGGTTGTTCCTTTAATCATAACTAAGCTCCTGCAATTAGTATCATCGAAGCATGAGCAAAAATAAATATCAGATAACCGGCAATGATTTCTAATAAAATTTTTCTGTCAGTTGGGTGGTGAATAGAGATGGCTTTTTTCTTAATGGATAGTATAATTATAGCAATAAAAAAAAATGAGCAAATAGTATATTGATAAATGAATGGCAACCATGGTAACATCATGTGATCAACTCCTCATCAATGGTGAAACGTGAAGGCAATAGTCTTAATTCTGCATTATTGAAATGAGATGCTGTTTTAAATTTATTAATAGGTAAACCTATAGATACGGTATAAAGTATCTGTAACGGGTCGCCATGCGAAACAATTAAAATAGTATCATTTATATGATTGGTTTCGCAGTCCAACAAAAAAGAAATCATCCTTTTTGCTACAGTATGTATAGGTTCAACGTCATAACATACTGGATCATGTACATTGCAGCAATCCATATCCCATATTCGTTGATAGTTTTCACTGTCTGTTCCCTCAAATTGGCCAAAATAACGTTCGCGTAAACGTATATCAAATTTGACATGGATGATATTCATATGCCCGGCAATAATCATGGAAGTTTCATATGCACGTAAAAAATCTGATGTATAGATGTATTCAACTGATTTCAGTTCATTGCAATGCGCTATTGCTTTCATAACTTCATTTTTCCCTTCCTGTGTTAAACCATAATCATTAACACCAACTTCAGAATTGCTGACAATGATATGCATATGGTTTGCCTTGCTTTGAGCATGGCGCATGAGTAGATAGGTATTGTGCAATTGTAAACTGTGCATAACAGCATAATGATAATGTGCAGGGAAGTATGGTCAATACTTTTTTGAAAGATACAGTGTTGTTCCTTCTTGTGCTGCTGTAATCTTGATGGGAAGTGAAAGTTTGCGGACTTTACGGATAGTTTTAGCAATATCATCATCAGTATGAGATGGATCATGATGATAGGTTACCAGATGTTTAACACCAAACCGTGATGCTACCTGTGCAACTATTTCTATAGATGAATGGCCCCATCCTATCCTGCTTTTATATTCATTGGGTGTATATTGACAATCAGCGACAAGTATATCAGCATTTTTAATCAGTGTGCCAATATTTTTTAAATTATATTCACCCAATTCGGGATCGTTTAAAACTTCATTATCACTGGCATATACAAACACTCTGTCATCATACTCAACCCTGAATCCTAACGATAATCCCGGATGGAAAAGATGGGTATAGTATATAACGATATCGTTAATAGTAAATGCATTTTGGGAAAGCTCTATAAAATTAATTTTTGATGATAACTCAAATAATGACACAGGGAAATATTCTTTGTCCATTTGTCCTAAAATGAGCTTTTCAAGTGTTGAGACACTATGACCACCATAAAAATTGATTGTTGCATTTTTGTTATATGCCAGTGCAAAAAAAGGAAACCCCTGTATGTGATCCCAGTGTGTATGACTGATAAATAAATGAACCTGGATGGGTTTATCAAAAAATTCTTTAGCAAGGCTTTCTCCCAGCATTCTGATGCCGGTACCGGCGTCAAATATCATGATAGTATTCCCACATCTCAGCTCAACGCAGGCAGTATTGCCGCCATATTTAATGAAATTTTGTCCTGGTGTAGGAACTGAACCACGTACCCCCCAGAATCGCACAAACATTGACAGGTCTTTTTTTTTCATGGTTTATTAAATTTAAATTGATGCAAATAGTATCATATTACATAACTCATCGACAAATAAAAGAAAATACTTCAAACATGAATTAATACACTTAGTAAAAATATATTTTATTTGCTAAAACTAATATATGCAGTATTTGCTATTGAATGTGTTGCCTTTTGATTTTGTAATTCAATAGTAATGTGTATAACAAAAGGCAATACTATCCATGTGTTGCAGGGTACTTTCATGCGTGTATCATCATAAATGTGTTCCAGCAGGCTGCCGATAAGTGAAAATCCATAGATGGTCGTATTGATTTTTTCAAGGCGTTCTGCTTTATAGGTTTTTTTTGTAGAAGGATTTTCAAAATATGCAGTAACAATCGCATCGTTTATATTAGTAGTACACTCAACGGCAAAGCATAGTGTATCGCCCTGAAAATAGATATAATTACAGATGTCTTTAGCGGTTGAACACCACGTACAAGGTGTAAAGGTATAATGCAGAGAGGCGTTGGTGATAGTTCCGTTTAATGCAACATTGCTCCCTATATTAGCCTTCATTATTGAAAGTGGTTGATTTGTGCATGCTATGCTCAACACAAGTGCGATAATGGGTAATTTACTGCGATGCAATAACAAATTGCCACCATCCTTTCAGCATACATTGTTCATCTCGTGAAAAAGAAAATCGTTTGAAATAAGTTTGAATCATATTCAGCAGGTTATCTTCGGGAATCAGTTTATCGTTTACTATGTTGAAGAAATCAGGGAACGCTTTCTTTATTGCATGGTACGGTATAATGGCATTAAGATCAATGTAGTGTGATGCAATTATAAGAAAAAGCGGTTCATATACTGCCATAGCCCATGTAAGTTCATGTGAATCAGGATAAACAATATTGATGCATGCTGTATAGTAATCAAAAACAACAAAGGGATACAGGTTTTCTGGTATCATGAATGCATGTAAAAGAGTATTCAATTCATGGGTTACTTTTGTTGTATCAACATCATCAAATAGTGCGTAGGTATGAAAAAACTGGTCTGATTCAGTTGTTATAGACTGTATAAGCTTAATAGGAATAATTGGCTCATATGAATGCTGCAGTGTTGGTATCAGTCGGGATTTATAATAAAGTCTGTTTGTTGTATATGAAGGATAATAATCATTGCTGCCAGGTTGAATAATAGATGAACTATCGCCCCCAAACTTAAAGTCTATGCGCAAAATATGATAAAAATGTAACAGCTCCCCTTTTAGCAAAGAAGCAAAATGGAGGCTATGTAATTCGTTTGCAGGGTGGCGTTGTTGCAACAGTATATGGTTATATAAAAATGCTGGTATAAGGGAAACGATGGAGGGCATAAAAGTCAATGCGTCATCATATGACAGGCTTGTTACCGCAATTCTGGGAATCTTAATTTCGTTATCAAGGATTATAAATTCATTTTTAACAATATTAATATATATGCCACCTGTTTTATTGGCAGCATTGGATGGGATAGCGTTCAGCATACTGTTAATAACTGTTGTTGACATCTAATTTTATTATTTACGTGATTATTTACGTAAAATATATCTTTTGCCTTGACAAATATTGTACAGACAGTCATAATTAATCAAGATAATAATTTTTCATTCTGTATATTTTTGATAGCGGGAATAAGGATGGACAATCTTTTAAACATAGGTGTTGCACAATTCACTGTGGCCGAAAACCCTGTAATAATGCGAACAATATTGGGGAGTTGTGTTGGTATTTGTGTTTATGAGCGCAATAAAAAGATTGGAGGGCTGGCACATATCTTACTGCCCAAAAATCCTGGTAATGCCAATCCTGAAAAATATGCAGATACTGCAATTCCTATGCTAATACAGCAGATGTTGAAAAAAGGCTGCAAAAGGGAATTTATGACAGCAAAGATTGCCGGTGGTGCATCAATGTTTAAATTTAAGTCTACAACAACATTGGCAAATATAGGCGAAAATAATGTTGAAGCAACACGACAGGCGCTTGCTAAATTTAGTATACCGATAGTAGCTGAGGATATTGGTGGCAGTGCTGGCAGGATAATTGACTTTTTTTTAGAAGATGGCCGGTTAAAGGTAAAAGCCAGCGGCGATGAAAAGATATACTATAAGGTTTGATTGATGGATTGGAGAAATAACTATGCATGAACATATACAACAAAGGATTCAGTCCATAATTCAGAATGTTGAGCAGTTGCCATCGTTGCCAGATGTTGTAAGCAAGATCATAAATATGGTAAATGATCCAGATGTTTCGTTTAAACATGTAGCTGATGAGATAGCCAAAGACCAGGCAATTACTGCCAATATATTAAAGCTTTGCAATTCAGCATATTTTAGTAAAGGCAAGGAGATTTCATCTATTGATCGTGCCATTGTCATTCTTGGTTTGAAAGAGGTTAAGGATATTGTAGTGATAGCAACAACAAAATCAGTGCTGAATAAAGTGATTGTTGGCTATGATCTGGCACGGGGCGAGTTATGGAAACATGGAGTTGCTGTTGCTATGCTTGCAAAAAAAATTGCCACAGAATGTAATCAAAAAACAATTGCTGACATAGCATTTACTGGCGGCATCATACACGATGTTGGGAAAACAGTACTTGCACTTTTTGTTCAAAGTACCTTTAAGGACATACTCAATACTGTGACAGAGAAATCCATTACATTCCAGGAAGCTGAGAAGGTAGTCATGGGTTTTGATCACCAGCAGATTGGTGAGCAGGTTGCAATAAAGTGGAAGTTCCCCATGGTTTTGCAATCTATTGTACGGTATCACCATGAACCCATGAATGCACCTGATGATCATAAAATGATAGTATCAATAGTTCATGTTGCCAATACGCTGTGTCTAATGGCGGGGATTGGGATTGGTAGTGATGGTTTATATCATGAGTTAAATTATGATGCAATTAAGCTGTTATCACTCAAAGATTCCGAATTAGAAAAGCTTTTTGCTGATATCCCTGAGTTGATGATGAAAGCTAAGGACATCCTGTAGGGTATCAGGTATGTATGTCATAAAACCCTGCCCCAACTGTGGAGCAAAATTGCGTTTCCCGATTAATTCCGGTACTGTAAAAGTTACCTGCAAATGCGGATATTCGTTTATTGCTAATCCTGATAATCCCCGGCTCTATTCGGATGCAGTATTTGATCTGTGGTATGATAGTAAACCAAAACCAAAAGCATCCCAAACCAGTATAATAAGCAGGGTCATTGAAAAATTGTATTCGTACTGGTACACAATCCTGAACTTTAGATTGCTGCCTACAAAAACGCAACGAACAATTATCGTAATTATTATAATTATAATTCTTCTTGTTATGGCACTTTTTTATTTACTCTTTTCATCACCACCACAGCCTCCTTCAGGTGGGATTACGGTATGATGTACATTAATGATCCGGGGCCATACCATAGTAATACATTAACAACATTGGGATGGGAACTAACCGTTTGTAACATGCTCTATCCTGAAAATAGTCCCTGCCGTGCTGTGACCAAGCACAATGCATCGTTTGGTGACACATTATATTATTTTTTGAGTGACCACATCAATTTTCAGGATATCCATGCAATCATGGAGGTGGGTGGTGGCTACGGATTTTTAATGAAAGATTTTATAAAGCATTGTAATGCTGCCCGTGTCACCATGGTGGATATATCTCCGGTGATGCTTGCTGAACAAAAGAAAAATTTAGATGGTGATATCACATGTATACAATCAGATTTTTTAAAACTTGATGATGCAATCGTAGCAAGTAACGAACTTATACTGTGTAATGAAGCTATAGGTGATTTTATCACACTGGTGAATGTTACCAAATCAACTATCGCTCATAGTGATGTACCGGTATTACGGGAATGCAACCGATTGATACATGAATATTCACTGACAAGTGATGAGGAAATTTTTAATTTTAATTTAGGTGCGCTCCTTGCCATGGAAAAGATGTGCAGGGCCGGGGTAAAAGCTATCTATGTCAGTGAACATAGCTGTGAATCTATGGCATATGGTGAATTTAAAGATTGTATTGACGTTACTCCAACAAATAATCCGCAGCAAATAAACCTCTATGGGCACAGCGAGTATACCATCAAATTTTCACATCTGGTAGCAATAGCAAAGCGGTGGGGGTATACAATCTATAGAGGCGTGTATAATACGCTATTTCAATGCGCTATGACACCTCAATTGCGATTTATTCTTAACAGTACAGTCAATAGCAGGGATGAGCATGAAATCTTGCGACAGTTTATGGGGGATATGTTTACCTACGAATATATTGTATGTTTGCGATAGTTACTGTGTAGTTATTTTATATCAGTAGTTTTTTATGTGATTTCATTGAGGATATTGCTATATATTCTAATAGTGATAATATAAACACCTGGTATAGCAGGCTGTTTATTGGGATACTGGACGAATTGATTTAACTATTATCTTTTATAATACGATAATTATAGTGTGGTAAAAAGCTCTGAAAGTGATAGTGTATGGTATATTCATTTGATAAAGATAAAACAGGATATTTTCTTAAAATTGAGGGTGATCTTGACCTGTACTCTTCTTACAATTTAAAAGAAGATATTAAGGCTATATTTTTAAAGGAACCTGAAAATATAATTATTGATCTATCGCATTTAAATTACATAGATTCAGCAGGAATAGGTTTCCTAATTGATATAAAGAAAAATGCCACTCAGAATAATAAGCTATGCGATTTTAAAAACATCCCATCTGATATTTTAAAGTTATTCCACTCCATACGTGTCGATGTTATTCTTCATATAAAATAGACTATTTTTTATTATTAAATCAATTTTGTTACAATTTGGTTAATAGATTGGTCGCTACTATTTTGAATAGTAATAGTTGACAAAAAAATTGTACACCATAACCGTTACTCACAATAGTTTTATAATCCTTTAATACTAGAAAGGAAGCATTATGAAGGTACATGAGTTAAAACACCAATCATTAACAAAGTGGATTCAGGATGCATCAAATTTGATGAAACCAGATGATGTTTATGTGTGTGATGGAAGCAAGGGCGAATATGACATGTTGGCCCAGCAAATGGTTGATGAAGGTTTGGCAGTACAGTTAAATCAAAAAAAACGGGCAAACTGTTTACTTTTTAGATCTGATCCAAGCGATGTAGCCAGGGTGGAAAACAGGACGTTCATTGCATCAAAAACGCAGGAAGCTGCTGGCCCAACTAATAACTGGATTGATCCGGTAGAATTAAAACAAACAATGACTGATCTTTACCGTGGATGTATGCGTGGAAGAACCATGTATGTCATCCCGTTTTCAATGGGCCCCGTTGGCTCATCCATTGCAAAAATTGGAGTAGAGATTACTGATTCGCCATATGTCGTTATTAATATGCATATTATGACGCGTGTTGGCAGTAAGGTGCTTGATGTTCTGGGAACTGAAGGGGAGTTTGTTCCGTGCTGGCATTCAGTTGGGAAACCATTAACAAAGGGAGAAAGTGATAATGGTAAATGGCCATGCGCTCCATTAGAAAAAAAGTATATCTCGCATTTTCCTGAAACACGTGAGATCTGGTCTTATGGCTCAGGGTATGGTGGCAACGCGTTGTTAGGGAAAAAGTGTTTGGCTTTGCGCATTGCTTCGGTCATGGCACGCGATGAAGGGTGGCTTGCCGAGCATATGCTGATATTAAAAATTACCAATCCTGAAGGAAAGGCAAAATATATAGCAGGAGCATTTCCATCGGCATGTGGTAAAACCAATCTTGCTATGCTTATACCAACCATTCCCGGGTGGAAGGTAGAAACCGTTGGGGACGATATCGCATGGCTTAAATTTGGGTCTGATGGAAAGTTGTATGCGATTAATCCTGAAGCAGGATTTTTTGGTGTTGCACCAGGAACTTCTGAAGAATCAAACTATAATGCAATGAAGACAATAGAAAAGAATACAATATTTACTAATGTTGCATTAACTGAAGATTTTAATGTGTGGTGGGAAGGTATAGGATATGAACCCAAGGGCAAACTAATTGACTGGCTTGGGAATGAATGGATATATGATAAAAACAATAAAGATCAAAAACCTGCTGCTCATCCTAATTCACGCTTTACAACCCCTGCAAACCAATGCCCATCCATCGCAAAAGAATGGGAAGATCCAGACGGGGTACCAATTAGTGCAATCTTATTTGGCGGTAGACGCGCACAAACAATACCATTGGTGGTGGAATCTAAAAATTGGCTTCATGGTGTGTTTTTAGGTTCGATAGTTGGTTCTGAAGTAACTGCTGCGGCATTGGATCTTACCATTGGACAGGTGCGCAGGGACCCATTTGCAATGCTTCCGTTTTGTGGATACCATATGGGAGATTACTTTAAACACTGGATAAACATAGAAAAGAAAACAACATCTGAAAAGTTGCCAAAGATATTTTTTGTTAACTGGTTCAGAAAAACCGATGATGGCAAATGGCTATGGCCCGGATATGGTGAAAATAGCAGAGTGCTAAAATGGATATTTGAACGATGTGATGGTAGTGGTAAAGCAGTTGATACTCCTGTTGGCTATATGCCCGCTCCTGATGCCATTGATAAGCCGGCTTCTGTATCAAATCAGGATATGGAAATATTGTTAAAAGTTGACAGAGAAGGGTGGCTGCGTGAGGTAGATGATGTAAGGAATAATCATTACCCTAAGTTTGGCAATCACCTGCCGCAAGAACTATATGAATTACTTGATACTATGGAATCACTTCTCAAAGCTTGAAAAGTTGCTATATATTCCATTGTATCATGTAAGGGGCTGTCTAAAAGTTAATTTTTTACAGCCCCATTTTTAACAAACACAAATACATATCCCTATTAAACTATAGGAGAATCGTTATGGTTTGTTGTCTTCTTATAATCCTTGCCTCGTTTGCTCCTTTATCATCTACCTGAGCAACTCAACAACAACGGAAGTGATATGGTTAAACAGGATTATTATCGAATGAAACATTTATCTCTATTAGGGAGTGATAATTATCACTAAGTATCGCACAAAGAAGTCTATAAAAAATGAAAAGTAAACAATGTTAAGAGGTTGCTTTTACTATGGGATGGTATAAAAATGGTAAATATTATATGAAAAAGACTTGATAAAAATCTTTTGGAAATAGTATGATAATAACAAAGAAGAATTTTTTATTATTGCAAGATAGTTCCCCAATAACTATCCTGCTATTTTAATGGGAGGTTGCCATGTCAGTTGCTACACATATTTCTGAAGCGATGATTCACTCTTCATGGATACGCAAGATGTTTGAGGAAGGAGCAAAACTTAAAGCGCAGTTTGGTGAAGAGAATGTTTATGATTTCAGTTTAGGCGATCCTGATGTTCCACAACCTGAATCATTTTATACAACGTTAAAAGCATTAGCATCAAAACCTGACCCTAAAGCACATGGATACATGCCAAATGCAGGATTTACAACAACACGAGATGCTATTGCTAAAAAGGTGGCAAAAGATCATCATGTTGATATTCAGGGGAAACATGTTATTATGACATGCGGCGCAGCAGGAGGGCTCAATGTAGCTTTGAAAACCATATTAAATCCTGGTGAAGAAGTCATAGTACCAAAACCCTGTTTTGCAGAATATCAATTTTATATTTCCAACCATAATGGAGTAATAACATTAGTATCCACCAATGCTGATTTTTCACTTGATGTCGATGCCCTGGAAAAAGCAATCAATGATAAAACAAGAGCAGTTTTAATAAATTCTCCCAACAACCCTACCGGTGTTATCTATTCACATGATGATATTACACGATTATCATCACTGCTGGAACGCTATTCAAATAAATATGGGAAGCCTATTTACCTGTTATCAGATGAGCCATACCGAGAACTGATATATGATGGTAGCACAGTTCCCAGTATTTTATCACATTATAACTATTCAATGGTTGTTTCTTCTTTTTCAAAAACGATGTCACTTCCTGGTGAACGCATTGGATACATTGCGATAAATCCATCAATGCCCGAAGCAGATATTATTATGGCAGGACTAATACTGTGTAACAGAATATTGGGATTTGTCAATGCTCCTGCTCTTATGCAGCGGATAGTTGAAAGAATTGCCTTTGACAGGGTGGATGTCAATGCATATGCAGTTCGGCGGGATATGTTTTGCAATGGTCTCAAAGATGCCGGGTATAGTTTTATTACCCCTAAAGGCGCTTTTTATGTTTTTTGCAAATCGCCCATAG
>DAOLVF010000034.1:19235-20689 GCA_035420565.1 Spirochaetota bacterium
TATAGTTTTATTACCCCTAAAGGCGCTTTTTATGTTTTTTGCAAATCGCCCATAGAAGATGATGTTATATTTGTAAAGCATCTTTTAAATTTTAATATACTTGCAGTGCCCGGGGTTGGATTTGGCGGGCCTGGCTATTTTAGATTAGCCTTTTGCGTGCCTGAAAAGGTAATAGAAAAATCCATACCTCAGTTTAAAAAAGCACTTGAAATGCTGAAATAAGATAAAAAAGTAGCAATACATATGGAGACAAAAGATTCGTTTAATATTTTTGCAAAGGTATTGTTTATTTTTGCAGGTTTAATTTTTGGATTTATACTTATCCGGTTGTTTTTTATTCCTGTAAAAATTAATAATGTCATTATGGAACCGGCATTACACAATAATGATTATGCATGGTTTTATAAAACAAGAAAAGTTGATACAGGTTCGATAGTTCTCTACAAAAGTCCCCTTTCAGGTAAACAGGTTGGCAGGGTTATTGCAAAATCTGGTGATACCATTGAGATTATTAATAAGAGGATATATGTTAACGGCATTCCTTTGCATATACACTGGAAGATTGTGCAAAAAGATACCAGGACGTTCCCGCCACGATTCACTGTGCGAGATAACCTTGCTGCGATAACTGTCCCCAATGGGCATATATTTGTGATTTGTGATAATTGGGACATCCCTACCGACAGCAGATTGTTTGGTACTATCCCGCTTAATGCTATTGTTGGAAAGTATATGTGGAAACTATCGCCAAACTTAAAATAGCCTTATTGTATCTGTTTATCCTTTTTATCAATAACAAACCTGAATGAACCCAGTTGTTCAACCATTTCGTCATTAAATTTTTTGCGTGCAAGGATATAGATATTATCTTCCATCTCGTTTGCAACCCACCACACCGATTCAATTTCCTGAGCTTTCATAATATCCTCAAGTGCTGCTGTACCCAATGACTTTGTTAAAAAGTGTGAAGCCCAATAGCGTACGGAAGGATTTTTGTGTTGTAATGATTTCCGCATGATGGACTCGTTTTCGGATTTGTTTTGATTAATCATATACTGAATGTATGCAGAGATTACGTTAATTTCAGGATCATCCTTGCCTAATTGGGCAACATCTGCTGCTAACGACGAATCACAATAGATACTTGCAACTATAAGAGCTTCCCACTGAATATCTTTATTGCTGTCGGACAGCCCCTGCTTAACAATAGCAATAGTATCCTGATTTGGTTTAAAAAAACGGAGAGCAAAAAGGATAGCCCTTTTAACCTCGGGATCCTGTTCCTTTTTGTATTGTTCAACAAGATAGGGAATGGCGCGATCATCTTTAAGCCTGCCTAAAGACAGTGCTGCAGTCTGGCGTACCCGTATAGCTAAATTTTGATTAGTTGATTGGAACTGTTGATCCAGATATTTTACCAGATACCAGAAGGCTTTTTTATTCCCTGAATATCC
>DAOLVF010000035.1:0-20349 GCA_035420565.1 Spirochaetota bacterium
GTCCCCAGGCACTTAAGAATGCACTGGCTGATATCTATTGGAATGAGTTGCCTGATGAAAAACGGGGTAAACGATGCAAAGTTTATTTCTTTGATAATGTTGATCCAATTGAGATGAACTCACTGTTAGATATTATCAATATACCAACAACGTTGTTTCTTGTTATATCAAAATCAGGAGGAACTACCGAAACAAATGCAAATTTTGCTATTTTGTTAGATACAATTAAAAAGAATACACGCGATTATAAAAAACATATTGTTACCATTACTGATCCTGCAAAAGGGATAATGCGGCAGATTACACGCGAGGAAGGTTTTACATCATTTCCAATCCCTGCAAACGTTGGCGGACGGTTTTCCGTATTAACAGCTGTTGGGCTTGTTATGGCAGAATTTATTGGTATTGATATAAATGGTCTCTTGCATGGAGCAGCAGAAGTTATCGATAGATATTATGGCAAGGAGGTATGGAGCAATGCACCGCTGCTTAATGCTGCATTTCATTATTGCTTTGATGTTAAAAAGAATAAACGCATCAATGTGCTTATGCCATATACGCGAAAACTATTTCTCTTTGCTGATTGGTTTAGACAGCTTTGGGCAGAATCGCTGGGTAAACGCTTTGACATATATGGCAATGAGGTTATGGTGGGGCTTACTCCTGTTGCAGCGCTGGGTACTGTTGATCAGCATTCTCAGCTTCAGCTTTATCTGGAAGGACCAAATGATAAGGTAATTACATTCCTTAAATTGCAGGATTTTGGTACCGATATCACCATCCCTGAATTTTATAAAGGGAAAGCTGAGCTGGATTATCTTTCTGGAAAAAGTTTGCGCAAGCTCAATGGTTTTGAGGAGCAGGCTACAGAGCTTGTATTAAAAGAAGCATCCCGACCAAATGCCTCGATAATTTTACCGGAGTTAGATGAAAGATCAGCAGGACAGCTTATTATGTTTTTAGAAATGCAAACAGCCTACGCCGGATATCTATATAACATTAATCCATATGATCAGCCAGCGGTTGAACAGGGTAAGCGTTTTACCTTTGGGCTGCTCCACCGGCCCGGGTATGATGAGTATGAGCAAAAGTTTAAAAGCGGGTATCAAAAAAAAGAAAACTATATACTATGAAGATAATGACGCCCCTTTTGATTGTCTTTGAAGGAATTGATGGTGCAGGAAAATCAACACAGGCGACATTACTGTATGCCTTTTGCAGGGAATGTGCCAAAACAGCCTTATTACAGGAACCAACGGATAGCAGGTGGGGAAAAAGTATCCGAAAAATATTGCAGGGTGAGCTACAGGCAACAACGCAGCAGATGCTTGATCTTTTTCTACTTGATAGAGCGTATGATGTGGAGCACAACATCAAGCCTTTGTTGCATAAAGGATATGTGGTGATAGTTGATAGATATTTTTATTCAACAGCAGCGTATCAGGCAGGTGATGGTAACAGCCCTCATGAAATCATCAGCATGAATTGTGAAAAAGGTTTCCCTGTCCCCGACAGAGTATATTTTATTGATATTGAGCCGGAGATTGCTCTTACAAGGATTGATATGCGATCAGGGAATAATCGGGACATTTTTGAAAAATTATCAGAGCTAACAAGAATCCGCAGTAACTATCTGTCAATAGCCGATGACAGGTTTTGTATTATCAACGGCAATAACAGTAAAGAAGCAATTTTTGATGCAATACAAAAAGATTTTATACAACATTTTAGTGATGTAACGTAACAATACCATGAAATTATTACGTCAGCTGATAATTCAATGTTTTAATGTTTGTTTTATTGCCATTCTTTTATTAATGGGATGGATGCTTTATAATGTCCATATTGCTGGTGATCTGCTTATCATCTTTCTTATTATTGTTACAGTTACTGTTTTCCCGCTGTATACCTATTGGATAGAACATATCCATAAAAAAATTTTGCCTTTCAGGTATGAAGATCTTTATTTACAAACCGTTGATATGTTTTTATCGTTACAATCGTATGATGATATTATAAAAGTTATATTTGAAAGGGTGTTGCGCTTTATAGGGGTGCGCTCAGGATTATTAATATTTTATTCACATGCCACCGACGACTACACCATATACTATCAAAAACAGCAAAAACAGAAGATAATCCGGAAAGCCCGCATTGATAAAAATAATATTATATTGAAGATCATCCAGTCTGGTGATGATATACTGATAAAGAGTAAGCTTGATCCCTCGTTGCATTTTCAACGTTCTATTATCTTTGAAATGGAAAAGCTTGGCAGTGAGATCATCATTCCGATATATTATCATGATATATTTTTAGGACTTATGGTTATTGGTGAAAAGAAAACCAGGATTTCCAGAAAGGATATATTGATGTTGAAGGCACTTGCATCAAAGATTGCGACAGTTACTGTTAATAGTTTTTTTATGCATGAACTGATAAAAAATAAAGAGATAGAAAAAGAGTATGAACTATCATTCAAAGTATTGAAAAAGTTTTTGCCGCCTGACGAAGGTTTCATACACAATACTCATTACAGGGTAATACGCCATCCCGGAAATGAGGCGCATTATTTCTTTAGCATCTACAATTGTAGCGATAGTATATCGTATGTCATCATCTGCTCATTAAGAGCAAATATACCGTTGCTATCGCTGCTTATACCTGCCATTAGTGTTTTATTCCAGAGTTACGCACGTTTAGGTTATTATCCCCTTACTATTATAGAAAAGATCAATGCCGTAATAAAGAAAAAGGAACTTATTGAAAAGGATCTTTCTTTGCTGGTACTAAAGAAATGCAACAATAATTATTTCATTGGTAAATCACGCACTTCAGATATAAAACTTTTTGTTTATAATGGATCTACCGTTAAACCTGTTATGAGTAATGATGACAGTGCTATGATAAGAAATCCTGTACGTTTGATTATAGCCAGACATGACATGGCAGCAATCAAAAAAAATCCGGAATTGCTGGATAATACAGTATCGTTAAGCAACACCATAGGTGAAAATGAATTTATTATGATACTTACGAGAGCATAATGAAGAAACATTATAGAATATATGCTTGCATTGTTTTTTATATTGTTTTTTTTATACTGATAGTTCCACAAAGCTATCACAATGCATTGCAGTATACCTTTGATCGGCTGGTAATTGGGAAAACGTTCTATTATCCAATTTCATCGTTTCCTAAAGCTATGTTTCAATATCATATCATTTCGTGCAGGCAATTGGCCACTACCAGTAATGATGACGCTGGCCTTGAGTGTACCATGGCAGGGAATAATGAGATGCTGCAGCAGCAATTTACTAATAATAACAGGACTGCAGTATGGATAGTATTGATTGTTAGTATTTCATCGATTGTGATAGTGCTATGGGGAATAGGGGTTTACCTGGCACGGCATGATATATTTTCACAGTTATTTATGATTGTAGCCGTGTCTATTGCTTTATGTTTATTAATGTATATAGATGTTTTTTTTACAGGGAAGTTGTTCATCATGTTCCCGGTGGTCAATATTCTGGTGGGATGGTCGTTGCTGCATGTAACATATACTATCAATGATTATAGTAAGCATGGTAAAAAAGTGTGGTATACCGCTGCTGCCTGCATAGCTCTAGTGCTAAGCATTATATCATTAGTTAGCGATATTGCTTTTGAAACAATATACATGCTTACTATCATCATGACTCTACTGTTATTTCTTGCTTCGATTATGGTTTTGACGGTTACCATTAACCATAAGCTATCATTTGTATTACGACGAAATCTTGTCATTGCTGCTGCTATTTTTCTTGGAGGTGTAGTGCCCTATGCAATTTTATTAACAGGAACTATCGCCGATATGTATCCTGGCATATTATTTGCTCTTTTTTTTGCAATTGCCACCCCTGTCAGTGCTGGCAATGGACTTCTTGCAAGCTCAAGTCTTGCCTCCATGGCAAATCTGCAAAAAAACTTTATAGCAATGGTAATGGACATTATTATTGCTGTTGTGCTGGCATTCAGTTTATTTTATATATATAATTTTTATTCCATTTTATCCGGCATGTATTATGGTATCATTATTTTTGTTATTGCCATGATTATTTTGTTGCACCTGAGGATGCTTATTGTACGGACTTTTGACGATATCATATTTTTAAACAATGATGAATATGCACTATCCTTACAAAGAATTGCCGAGATTATTACATCGCCAAGAAGTTTGAAGGATAAATTAGATTCAATACAGTCAGAGTTGCATACCTTAATCAGGGTTGAAGGGATACAGTATGCCATCATTGATGATTATGAGTATGGTGATAGTAGAATTATAAATGTAAAATCTGACTCTGATATAGTTACCTTTTTTAAAAAAAGAAAAGAAACCATCACAATGACAAGTTCTTTTACCAATAATGAATATGAAAGGGCATTGCAAAGGTATTGTAAACATGATCACATATCATCATGTATTCCAGTTTATATTGATGGGATTTTACAGGGGGTTCTTTTAATCAAAGGAAAAGAAGGTGATTATTTTACAAACCCTGAGCTAAGTTTTTTAGCAATGTTGTCTTTGCAGGTACACCAGTTGATAGTTAATTCTAAAGCTTTAGCCGAATATATTGCATCACGGGACTATGAAACGGAAATGGACCTTGCATCATATATACAGTTGAGGCTCTTCCCCAAAAAATCACCTGTTGATTGTGGCATTCAGTTTGCAATATATGCACGGCCATACCTTAAGGTAACCGGTGATTATTATGATATTGTTACTATTGACAAAAATAAGGTGGCGGTGGTCATTGCTGATATTTCAGGGCATGGTTTGTCAGCAGCAATGATATTATCGGCAACAAGCGCCATCATTAATGGTATGTTAAAAGAAAAAAAGAACATTAGCAATGTTGTTGCAGAATTAAATCATTTCCTTACCATGCGCTATCAGGGGTTTGAACTCATAACATTATTTATTGGACTTTTTAATAAGAAGACACGATCAATGGAATATATTAATGCAGGTCATATAGCTCCGGTGGTACTATCACACGATAAGAAATTTTATAGATTGGAAGGGAGGTCAAAGATTTTAGGGGTTGATCCTGCGGCACAATTTCATGCATCACGGTACTCTTTCAAAGCTGGTGACGAAATGATACTGTATACCGATGGGTTGACAGATTTATACGACGCCAGAAATGATGTATCTTTTGGGGATGAAGGATTGGAAGAAGTTTTGCAACAAACAATTATGAAACCTATTGAGGAGAAGATCCATGCAATTACTGAAGCAATTGAGGCTTTTGGACAGGAACATATCAAAGATGATATTACCATCGTTGGCATGTATATTGATTAGCATATTCTGGAGCAATTTGGCTTATGCAGAAATGAAGGTGCAGCCATCCGATGGTGTATTCCCTGGTGTTACCGCATCGGTACCTTCGTTGCCGGCATATAGCTATAGCAATCCAGTGTATGCTGATATTAATGAAGGATTTTCTTTGCAGTATCGATATGCGTATATAGACCCGGTAGGTGTTGGAACTCACTATGTTGCAACTACATTTTACGGCTTTACCGTTGGGTATAATACACTGGAGATAGAAATTGATGATAAAGAAATTACCAGGACTGATGGCAATTCATGGTATTTTGCAAAAGGCATTATGCTTACAGACTGGTTTGGTTTTGGAATATTATATAATAGATATACTTTTGATGGTGAAACGGTCAAAGCGTGGGGATATAGCTTCCTGCTGCAACCTTCAAAGTATCTATCATTTGGGTGTGTTATAGATCATGCAAATGAGCCATCACCTGGTTTGCTTTCCTTACGGCAGCGTGAATGGTATTCAATGAGCCTTCGTCCTTTTGGGAATATGTTTTCGCTTTCATGGGATATCAAACGATATGAAGGTGAGGAATGGGGCGATGTGTTGCATATATTTACCCTCTCAGGGATGATGTGGCATGATATCCTGTATGCTGTACAGTATGATTCAGATAAAAATATTTCTTTTTCACTGGCTGTCCCCTTTGACATTTCAACCAGAACAGGCGCGTCATCTATCTATGATTTTGGGTATACTAATTTTAACAAACAGGAGTCACATGCGTATACGTTTGGCATTACCCTTACTGATGAACGATTTAGAAATGCAATAGGTCCAAAACAAAGGTTTTTGTCGATAGTTTTACAGGAGCCTGTTAAAGAGATAAAAGAAAGAGGGATATTTGAGCGCTCACGAGCATCCTTCTTTGAAATTGTCCGTTCATTGCGCGAGGCAACGTATGATGAAAGTATAAAAGGTGTAGTACTACAGATAGATGCGCCGGTGCTAACGTTTGCACAGGCACAGGAAATTCGTGAAGAGATAAAACGGTGTAAAGGAAATGGGAAACCCGTATATTGTATTGTAACGTCAGTGGGTAATTTAGAATATTACGTAGCATCGTCTGCAACCAAAATTTACTATACTCCCAACCAGCCATTTGGTATTACCGGACTAAAGGCTGAGGTGTATTTTTTTAAAGGTCTTCTGGATAAGGTTGGTATCAGGTTTGAAGAGGTCAAAAAAGGTCAGTATAAATCATTTGGCGAGTCATTTACCCGCCAGCACATGTCAGATGCAGCACGTGAAAATCTTATAGAAGTATTGAAAGACCTTAACCAGCAGTTTATAAGCGATATTGCCAGTGACCGAAAGCTGACCGTAGAAGATGTTGAAAAGTGCATGGCAGGTGGCATTTTGACACCGCAGCAGGCTCAAGCACAGGGGTTTGTTGATGTAGTTGCCCGTCCAATGGAAGTGTTGCAGAGCCTTGGCGTGGAGCGATATGGCTTATCATACATGGTGCAGTGTGACGACTATGTAGAAGAAAAGATGTATGCATATGATTGGGGTCCAAAACCTCAGATTGCAGTTATCTATGTTGAAGGAAATATTATACGTGGAACTGCTAAGGATAATAATTTTCTATCGCCAGCTATGATTGGTGATGTAAACTATAAAAAATTTTTAGAGAAGGTTTTTGCCGACAGCTCAGTTAAGGCGGTTGTAATTCGTATAAACTCGGGTGGTGGTTCGGCCATTGCATCTGATTTGATGTGGCATTCGCTTGTAGCATTGAAAAAACGCTATAATAAACCGGTGATCATCTCGTTTGGCAATATGGCAGCCTCAGGTGGGTACTACATTGCCTGTACAGGCGATACCATATTTACCAGTAAATCAACTATCACCGGCTCAATTGGTGTACTATTCGGCAAGCTGAACCTTGAAGAGTTATATGCAAAATTAGGCATAAGCAAAGAGACAATCAAAATGAGTGAGTTTGCTGACATCTTTTCTGAATCCAGGGCAATGACCGAGAAGGAAAAGCAGCTTATACAAAAGAATGTTGATTTTACCTATAATGAATTTATCCAGAAGGTGGAGATGGGCAGGAATATACCAGCCGACGCTATTCCACAGGTTGCAGAAGGGAAAATTTTTACTGGTTCGCAAGCTCTGAACAATGGACTTGCTGACACACAGGGCGGGCTTATCGTTGCGTTGTCGTATGCAGCAAGTTTAGCAAATATAAAAGGTGAGTTTAAGGTTATACAGTTACCGGAAAAGGATATTGATTTACGAAAAATCTTGAAGGGAACAAGTTTTCAGACAGCTCTTTCTGATATGATGCAGTATATGTACAATATGCTGATTTTTGAATCTCTCAATAAAGAAGAGGTGTTGTTACTGTATCCTTATGAGATAGTTATTAAGTAGGGGCAGGGTGTTTTCCCATCTTATCCATATTCTCAATAAAAATCTTTGCTGGCAGGGCATGGATGAAACGAGTTAGCATGAAGAAATTACAGTTATTCCTGTGTATGGTGTTTATTCTTGCTTCAACCGTGCTGTATGCAAAACCAAAGGCAGGATTTGGGCTTATTCGTGGTTTTTCCTCAGAGGAGATGTTTCTGGCAACCCTTCTGCGGCAACATATTATCAACATAGCAGCTTCATTGCAGATTTTTGATAGTGTTAATCCTGAAAATTTAGCACGGCAACAGCAGCGCTATGCATGTTATGATGAGCAGTGTATGCTACTTTTTACCAGAGAGATGGGACTGTCGTTATTTGTCATTGGTACAGTAAGCCAGACAGCAAGCGGCTACCGGGTGCATATCGCGGCATATGGGCTGGATATACCCTATAATGGCAAAGAGGTATGTAGCTATACAGCAACTGTCAATGTCACTATCATGGATAAATCCGATCGGGAGGCAAGCTATATAGCCGAAGAGATAGCTTCGCAATTTATTGTTTTATTATGCCAGCGATTGCAGGTGCCGGCCTATATATCGCATAATACTGTGAAAAGCGATTTTACCATCAATGGAACATTTACCTGCTATACCGTGGAGACACTGCATGATGATTTTGTTTCCCTTAAACCTATGGATAACGTTACCATAGTCAACAATATCGTTGCTGGTAATGGTGTATACGACGATTGTATGGTACTCATTGATTTTAAAAAAGAAGCAGAAGCCATACAACAATTTTATTATGGCCGAAAACAGGAGATTGTTTTTAAAAAAGCAGCATGGGATGATAGCTGTTCTTTAATTGCTTTTACTATTCCGGCAAGTGCTACCATGCCGGTGGTTGTACCGTTTTTTGGATATTATGCCAGTGAAGATTATGAAGGATTGCTGTTATGGATTGGCAATGTTGTCCCCTATACTGGAATTCAGATGTGGGGGTTTACCCACAAACCTGATACATTGAAAAAACATCATGAGGATATCTCGCGTCACGATAGAGCTCTATACTATTTTGGCTGGTATATGCTCTTTGTTGGGGGCATGCCTTCGTTTGTCGATGCATTTTCTCATTCATACCTTGAGCAAGCACGGTACTATAAGGGTAATGTCCCCACCATGGGCGATAAAAAAAATGAGGTTTACCTGTCACTGCTTGGCGGAGGAAGCGGCATGTTTTATAAGGGATATCGAGCATGGGGATACTGGTATTTTCATATTACCAATCTTTGTGTTTATGGATTACTTTATAATTATGCCAGACCGTCAGAATGGGACAGTGCAAATCATAGGTATAGAACACATGATGCAAATAAAAGCGCATCATACGCTTTTTTAAGCTTGCTGTCTGTCATTAAGATAGTTGAGATGGTTCATACATTATCCGTGCCGTATACTATATCAGTTGTGGAGCAGGAAGATGCACGCATTGAAGTGTTGCCGGTTTTTGCAGTCAACGATTATGAAAAAATTACAGGTATAGCATGCGCAATGCATTTTTAATAGTATGGTGCATGGTATATAGTGTTATCGGCACGGCAGCCTATGCTGATGATATACCAATAGGTGTTATTATCGTTAATACCAGTGTTGACACCCCCATGATAAAAGCTCTGGGCAGTATTACATCAGAAGCAATCAAGGAAGCATTTAAAAACGGCAGGCATCTGGTGCCCTATGATGCGCAAACATTTTTACAGATAACAAACACTAAAAGTGCTGATGAAATTGTTGGGAAGGCTCATCTGTATGGTGTTTCCCTTATTGTGTATATGCAGGTATTTCTTGTTGGACCTGTTTACACCTGCAACCTGACATTTAAACCTCTTGAAGCTATGAGTACTTTTAAAGAAGAAACCATAAGCATACGCAGCACCATAGCAAAAAATATTCCTCTGAAAGCGGCAAAGGAAATTTTAAAACGCCATTCTGACGTTTTACCGGTAACTATCAAACAAAAAATAAATAACTATACCTATATCATAAATGCAGGGCAATGGCATGGATTACAGCAGGGACGGTATACGCTTACAGATGGAGCTGAATGCGCTATTGTGAGCGTTAAGCGTTATAGCGCTCTGGTTACCATACATGCCGATTACAACGAAGCTCAACAAATTACCATGAGTGTTGGAAATAAAATTACTAAGCTTATTAAACGTATTGATGCTCAGATTCATGAGAACATCAATCAAGAATATTCGGGTAAAAAACTGCTGAAAGGTGACAGCGATGGTAAGCGCGCGATAGAGGCAACCTGTGTTGTTAATCCTTCTGGCAATATACTGCTGCCGGGGTATGGAGCATTCCTTTCAACACACTATCTGGGATTTTCGCACAGCGAACCCGATTGGCCGGGGATATATGTTGCGTTAGGTGCGGTTGCAACACAGCTTATGCTTGTCCCGGCACTTGGCAACTGGGATGTCAATTTTTTCCCATGGGTTAACGGCAACAAAACAAATGCTCAATACCGCCTGGGCATTTACCTGTGGGCAACGCTTCCTGTCACCTACACGGTTGCTTTTTTTAATCAGCTTTCGTATGCGTACCAGAAACAAAAGGTTTTGCCACCATTTTTTTTACATGATGATGTTACGGCTTTTGTTGCTTCGGCGATAGTTCCTGGTGGAGGTCTTTTTTATAAAGGGTACAGGCTGTGGGGACATGCTTACTGGCTTACGGAATGTACGTTAGGCGGGTTGCTGACCTATCACTGGGAGGATGGCGGAAAGCGGGCTGTTTTTGCAGGAGCCTTAATCGGGATAAAGCTCATAGAGCTGATTCATGCAGTGCTTGCTTCGCCAGCATATTCGGTATATACCTATGAACTATCAAACAATGAAAATGTGCATGTTGATGTTGGTATGGCACCGTTTCAAAACGAACCATGTTTCTATGCATATTTTTTTAAAAATTATTGAATCACAGCGAGCGTGCTATATAATTGTTAAACAGCTAAAAACAAAGGATGCCTATGCAAAAAAGAGCATATTTACTGTTAGAGGATGGAACCATTTTTGAAGGGTATAGCTTTGGCTATGAAAAAGATGCAATAGGCGAGGCTGTATTCAACACATCGATGAGCGGATATCAGGAGGTTTTAACCGATCCTTCATATAGTGGACAGATAGTTGCTATGACCTATCCAATGATTGGTAATTATGGTGTTAACAATGACGATGTGGAATCTTCTAAAGTGCAGGTGGCAGGATTTGTGGTCAAAGAGTACAGCAAGGCATATTCCAGTCACCGGGCTGTGCGCTCACTTGATGAATATCTTAACGATTATAAAATACCCGGCATTGAAGGAATTGATACGCGCAGATTAACGCGCCATATTCGCGATAAAGGTGCCATGCGTGCAGGAATATGTATGGACACCAGTGGAGCCATGGAAAGGATTTTAGCTCATCCTGCTATGGCAGGATTGGATTTAACCTGTAATGTGATGTGTAATAAACCGTACTCATTTGGTAAAGATAGAAGTGAAGCGCCAACCATTGCCGTATTTGACTTTGGTGTAAAGATGAATATTCTACGGCTGCTCCATGAACAGGGATGTAATGTTGTGGTGTATCCCGGGAATATGGCGTTATCGCAGGTTTTAAAGGATAGGGATATCAAAGGGGTGTTTTTATCCAATGGTCCTGGCGACCCTGATGCTGTGGAGTATGCAAAAATCCTGGTAAAAGATATAATGAAGGCTCACATACCCTGTTTTGGGATATGTCTGGGACATCAGCTTATAGCATTGGGGATGGGAGCAAAAACCTATAAGCTTAAGTTTGGACACCGGGGCACAAACCAGCCGGTAAAGAATCTTTTAACACAAAAGATTGAGATTACATCGCAGAACCATGGATTTGCTGTTGATTATGAATCAATAAAACACAACAGCGATGTGGAGATAACGCATATTAACTGCAATGATACAACTGTTGAGGGATTGCGGCATAAAAAGCTGCCACTATTCAGCGTTCAGTATCATCCCGAGGCTAATCCCGGCCCTCATGATTCGCGCTACCTGTTTCAGCAATTTTATGAATTGGTGACACACTAGCTGCAAGGTAGAGAAGCAATCTATTCATGAGTGCAAACTTTTTCAGGATAATTTTTTTATCTGATGAATCATCGATAAAAAATGTTATTACTGCGTTATAGTAACAGGATAGTAGATAGTAAAGAATAATCTTTTTCATCTTCCTTTAACGGCATGTACATACATTGCAAATGATGATCATTATTATACTGGATGCTTTCATACTTACATTTTTTATGATATTGTATGGGCGCAGGTACGGGAGAAATAGTGTATTGTAGCGCTACCAATGATGTGAATAATGAGAATTCTGATTTTTCCATGTGCCCATAAAAAAGAATTGCTTCTTTCAAAATGATTCACAAGTTTGGTATTTGATTAATGCCGGATAATTGTATATACTCTATATAGTATTTATTTTTTAGTTAAACTACTGATGGCTGGATTGTGAACAACCATAGAGAATCTCATGGTGGGGAAGGATTCCGGAACATGTCCGGAATGACGGAATGACGAGAGCGGCAAATGTGTTCCGGGTTAAGCCCGGAACGACGATACAGAAAACGTGAATATGGATTAAGCCAGTAATGACAATGGCAAATAATTATATGTTCAATGGAGGTTTTTTGTGAGTACAAAGATGGATATCTGGAATGATATCGTTATTGATTCGGATAGGGAACCAAATCTTACAAACAATGCACAGATTGTATTGGAGAAACGCTATCTGGCAAAAGATGAAGAGGGTAAGGTCATTGAAACTCCTCGCCAGATGTTTGAGCGAATAGCAAAATATATAGCATCGGCTGACTTTTTATACGGAAGAGACAGCAAGCATGTTTCACAGGTTGCTACAACCTTTTACGATATGATGGTTGACCTTCTTTTTATACCAAACAGCCCAACACTTATGAATGCTGGCAGGCCTTTAGGACAACTATCGGCATGCTTTGTATTGCCTGTTGAAGATTCAATGGATGCTATATTTGATGCAATAAAATATATGGCATTGATTCATAAAAGCGGCGGGGGCACAGGATTTTCATTTTCAAAATTACGGCCAAAAAATGATGTTGTGCAAACAACAAAAGGTGTTTCAAGTGGGCCTGTTTCATTTATGAACATATTTAATACAGCAACTGAAACCATAAAGCAGGGTGGTACGCGACGGGGCGCCAACATGGCAATACTGCATGTTACCCATCCTGATATACTGGAGTTTATAAAAGCAAAAGAAAAGAATGACGCGCTTACCAATTTCAACTGTTCAGTTGCCCTGAGCGATGCCTTTATGAATGCAGTGGAAAATGATGATGACTATGAGCTCATCAATCCTCGAAATAACAGGGTTAGCGGTACGCTTAAAGCTCGTGAAGTTTTTAACCTCATCGTCCGTATGGCATGGAAAAATGGTGAACCGGGGATAGTATTTATAGACAGGATTAATGAAAAAAATGTTTTAAAAAAAGTGGGTCTCATTGAAAGCACCAACCCCTGTGGGGAACAACCGCTTCTTCCGTATGAATCGTGCAATCTGGGATCAATTAATGTAGCGCGATGTGTGGTAAACAATGGCAAGTCGGTACGTGTGGATTACGAACTGTTAAACGATATTACCTATAAAGCAGTTCATTTTCTGGATAATGTCATTGATGTTAACAACTATCCGCTGCCAATAATAGGAGAAAAAACAAAAGCAAACCGCAAGATAGGACTTGGTATCATGGGCTTTGCTGATATGCTCATTGCGTTAGGCATACCCTATGATTCCGAAGCTGCGCTGGGTGTTGCAAAAAATATTATGTCAGCCATCCAGGATGCTTCAAAAGAGGCTTCGCGTGCACTTGCTAAAGAGCGGGGAGCATTTCCAAACTTCCCGCTTTCAGAGTATGCACACAACGGTGATGAGCCGCTGAGGAATGCTACAACAACAACTATCGCCCCGACAGGTACTATAAGCATCATTGCCGGTACATCAAGCGGGGTTGAACCCATCTTTGCACTGGCGTATGTGCGCAATGTCCTTGATAACAGCAGATTGATTGAATCAAACCCATTATTTGTGGAATATTGTAAAGAGCGTGGATTGTATACTGATGAGCTTATGCAAAAGGTTGCGCAAACCGGGTCAGTGGCACATATCGAAGAACTCCCTGAAGATGTACGTGCTTTGTTTGTAACAGCACATGATATTGCACCGGAGTGGCATGTTCGTATTCAGGCAGCGTTTCAGGAATATGTTGATAATGCAGTTTCCAAGACGGTAAACTTCCCTCATTCGGCAACGGTAGGAGATATTGAAACGGTGTATATGCTGGCATATCATCTGGGATGCAAGGGCATAACTGTTTATCGGGATGGTTCACGTGAAACGCAGGTGCTGCAGGTTGAAAAGGGAAAGCAGCCTGTGCCTATTATGTTCAATATTCAACCACGCCCAAGGAAAGAGGTAACATGGGGTAAAACACTGAAGATGAATACGGGGTGCGGCTCGCTCTATGTTACCATTAATGAAGATGAGTATGGGTTGTTTGAGGTGTTTGCAACCATGGGCAAGGCGGGCGGATGCGCAGCCAGCCAGGCCGAGGCAGTAAGCAGGCTTATCTCGTTAGGATTGCGATCAGGGATTGAACCTGAGCAAATCATAAAGCAGTTGAAAGGAGTACGCTGCCCCAATCAGGCATGGGTTATGGGTGGAAGGATCTACTCATGTGCCGATGCCATTGCAAAGGCTATAGAGCGATACATACATCCTGATGCAGTACAGGAGCAGAACGAGGACATACACAAAAATATTGCCGAGACCAATGGTAAAGGGAGCGATACGGTGATGGTTGGCGTGTGCCCTGAATGTCATGGCCCGCTGGAATTTGAGTCAGGATGCTCGGTATGCCGTATATGTGGTTTTTCACGATGTGGTTAGCCTATGTATCAGGTTTATTTTACTGCTGATATTGATGAACAGTTAAGTGAAAAGTTAGCGCTCTACGCGCAGAGCATTTCAATACTGTATGATGAAAAGGCAATTATTGCGTTGTTTGATGAAGAGGATGAAATACCATCATTTGCAAAAGATTATATTTTACAGATAAACAATTTAGAAGAAGAGGTCTGGAAATACCGGTATCTTGATTATCTTACTGGTGTTGCAATAACGCCATCAATCTATGTTTATCCTACCACAAAAGCATTGGGGGGCGATAGTTCATATACATATACTATTGCCTTAAATCCAAAGGATGCCTTTGGTGATGGCACCCATCCCACAACGCGCATGTGCATTCAGCAACTCGAAAAAATTGTAAATACTTTTTCTCTGGAAGAACGACGATCGCTTACACTGTGTGATATTGGCACCGGTACCGGCATCATCGCTATTGTAGCGGCAATGCTTGGCATAGGAACAGTTGAAGCATTTGATATCGATACAACCTCGGTAGAGCGCGCAAAGGAGAATGCTGCACAAAATGGCTGTAACAGAATATTGTTTTTTGTTTCAGATATTGCAAATGTTAATACATATAAAAAATATAAAATTATTGTTGCAAATTTATTATCAGATATTATTGAGAAAAATGTTAAAAACATTGTATCATTGGTTGAAAAAGGTGGTACAATAATACTAAGCGGTGTTGGCCATCGCTGGGTTAAAGGGATAATACAATTATTTCAACAGTGTGGATGTACACCAATTCATGATGAAAGTATGAGCACCTGGCATTGCATGGTATTGAAAGCGAAATAGATATGAAGATAAAAAACATTAAGGAAGTATATCCCGGTATATTCAGAATTGTAGAGTACAGGTCACTGAAGGTAACGCCACCAATTAACCTTTATATTATAGCTGGCAGTGATGGATTGCTGTTTGATGGCGGTTATGGTGATGATAATTCAATACAGATTGTTGGCGATGCAATTGATTACGTACATAGCCTTAATGAAAAGTGGCGCATCACGCGGGTACTGTTAAGCCATACCCATCCAGATCATTTTGCAGGATTACGACGATTGCAGCAGCAGTACCATTTAAAGGTAATGCTTACGGAACCTATGACGCATGTTATAGCAAACCGGAAAAGTTATATTCATGCCAATAAAGAGGATGGAGTATTAAAAAAGCGGTATTCAACCATTAAACAGCGGTTAGCGGCGCTGCCTCTGGAGTTTTTTTACCAAAAAATGTTTAAAAAATTGTACGGCATACAGTATGTTCCCAACCCTGACATCATCATATCACCGCAGGATACTATAACAGTAGACAATGCAAAATGGAAAATCATACCAGGGCCAGGACATTGCGCCGATCATATCATGCTTTACAACAAAAAGCAGGGCATACTGTTTGGCGGCGATAATGTTTTGCGCAGTATCTATACATGGCTTGGACCTCCCCGCTCGGATCTTCAGGCATACATGCAAACCTTACATACTTGCTTGCAGCTTCCTCATTTGCAATGTATACTTGGTGCGCATGGTAAACCGGTTACCAATCCGCGGCAACGCATTGAGCAAATAATAGAATACCGAAAATCACGCACAAAGCAGATTTACTCTATCATTGCAAATGCTCCAAACGGTGGGATTACCTTTGATAGATTGATGAATATGATGTATCCGAAGAAGAACGGACACCGCTGGCTTGGGCGCGGCTGGATAATTGTAACCATTGAATATCTTGTAAATAAAAATGCCCTGAGGTTCCAGGATAAAAAGATTATAGCCAACCCGGTAGATATTAATTCCGTGCTGTGAGTTCTTTACCGGTTAAAAATGCAAAGGCATCATGGGCGGTTACTTCAGGTATTTCTTCCATCGGGATGTGTCCAGCACCCTCGTACACCTTGAAGGTTGCATGCGGCAGTGCTTTCTGCCATTTAGGGAACTCAGTAGTATAGGGAATCCATATATCTTTTGTGCCCCACATGACCATGATGGGACAGTGTATATCAGTTAAGCCTTTTGAAAGGTCTTCCCGTTTTGAATACTCTTTCATAACCATAAAGATGTCTATCCATGCGCTTTTATTTCCTTCCCGTTGCGAAAGCTCAAAATATCGGTCAACCACTTCCTTTGTTACCTTGCTCTGATCACCATACACTTCATGAACAGCTTTATTGATAAAATAGCGAGGCATCGCACTGCGCGCAAATGGGCGTACCAAAGCATTTGTTGAAAATTTTAAAAGCCACGGCATTTCCTGCGGGAAGCCAACTGAATCAATTAAGATTAGTTTTTCAACTTTTTGGGGATATTTTAACGCAAATTGCCATGCCATATAACCGCCAAGCGAATTCCCTGCAATTGAAAGCTCTGGTATTGAAAGCTGCTCAAGCATTTTGTTAATAAGTTCAACATAATACTCGGGTGTATAATTGCCGGATGAAATGGGCCCGGTTAAACCAAAACCCGGGGCATCCACGCGGATTATTCTGTAATCATCTTTTAATAGAGCTACCCAGCCGTCCCAGGTGTGAAGAGAAGCGCAAACCCCATGTAAAAGCAACAAAACGGGTGCATCCTTTTTCCCTTCATCACGATAATGGATTGTAACATCCTCAATCACGATAAAGCGTGAAGAGGCGCTGGCATATTTTTTCTTTAATTCATCTACGGGTATGCTGCGCATCCCTAATGAGGTGCAGCCTGGCAATAACATTAAAAAGGCAAAGAGCAATATCCATGGGCGATAGTTACTGTCCATGATAACCTCCGATAAAAATATAATAATGATAACAATATAATTTCAGAATGTTGTGCACATGTATAAATACAACCGACGAATCAGTATTTATGTGACTGCTGGAAAAAGTCAATAATAATAAAAGGGTTACTCAATAAATTTTTATCAGTGAATAACATGTCATTCAGAATGACGCAGTACTGAAGCTACTATTCGTTCATTCTCACAAAAGACAATATCCTTCGCCTGTGTTCAGAATAATATGCCACTGCGGTCATTCCGGGCTTGACCTGGAATCTCAATAATTAACCTTAGATCTTGAAACAAGGTAAGGACATAATTCAGGACGACTTTCTGCGTTTAAGGATGACACAGTGGAAGATAAAAATTAATTTAAAAAATTTTTTATAAATTTTGTTAAATGACTTGACTTTTCCATAATCATTGTATTTATTAATAACTAGAAGAGTAAGCTTTAGGTTTTTTACAACTCTAAGTTCTTACTGTTCTGGCCGCAAGTACACTTGCGGAAAGATGAGTTTGGTACACAATGTACCACAGGTTTAAGTGTTATGGTTTTACAGAAAAGAAAGAGGATGAAGTTCCTGAAATTTCATCCTCTTTCTTTTTTATTGCAGCTCGGAAACGTATTGACAGACACTAAGCGATGCTATAGTTGATTAGTGGGAGCAATTAGAGAAAAGCAACATGACTGTATAATGCTTATTGATAAATGATGAAAATATCCATGTAGTATGATATGGATTCAACGAAATCATTATTACCATTATCAGAGTGGGGAGATATTTTTGTAAAAACCTTTGGTTTTTACATAGTCTGTTGTTTCAGGTTCTAATGTTGTATATATGGATTGCGGGTCACGCCCGGAATGACGTTGAGGAGTAATCATATTTTCAGAGGAGCAGGTAAAGGTAATTTTATGAAAAGGTCAGGTATACTATAACTCTATATCGTCGATAAGGCAATGGTATGTAATCATGGATGAGTGTATGCTTTCTATAAAGGTTATCCCAAAATCATCAAAGAATAGCATCGAATGCGTCGATGGTGTGTATCGGGTTCATGTCAATGCTCCTCCTGTGGATGAGAAGGCAAATAAATCATTAATTGCATTTTTAGCAAAAGTACTTGATGTGCCAAAATCTTCAGTAACTATCGCACATGGTCAAAAAGCCCGTAATAAAAATGTTAAAATTTCAGGACTTGATGCTGAAGCGGTAAAATTGAGGATTGAAAATTTTGCACAACGGAAAGCCCAGCGGAGATACGATGAATAGTAAAAACACATCCAATGGTATTTATTGCATTGCAATTATCCTGTGCCTTCACTATTGTGCCTGCTCATCGGGCAGTACGGTAACGGTGAAAGAAGGGTGCATCGATAACAATGTGTTGCGCGTTGTTGTTTATGTACCGTATTCCGAATTGCCCCAAAAGAAGCTTACCAGCGATGAACTGTTAACCATAGCTTTGCAAAGGTCTGAGCAGCGATACCAGCAAATCATTGTTAACGCGTTGCAGTTAAGCAGTGGAAAACGTGATGAATTGTCCCCTTCATATAGCAATCGCACTATTGCTTTAAAACAAAAGAGAGTAGATGGATACCTTATTATGGTTGATTATGTTCTATACGATGAAATTGCGCAACTTTTACAATGCAGATAAACTTTATTGTAGTATGGCATTGAAACCTTTAAAAACAGAGGATAGTACCTGCACATTTTTTGATGATGAGTATAATGAAGCCATGCATTCTCTTTCGGGTGCTTACAGGGAAGCGCTGTATATGCATGTGCTCCCATCAAAGGTGCTGGAAAAAGAAGGTACTGTGTGTGTGCTGGATGTTGGTTTGGGATTGGGATACAATGTGCTGGCGCTGTTGTATGAAGCAATGAAAAAAAATGCCAGTGCTTTTTATCATATTGTTTCATTTGAAAAAAATCCCGCTATACCATGTGCCATGGAAACAATACTGTTTCATGATGACAGAGATGAATGGTATAAGCTCATCAGAAAGGCAGCTGTAGAAAAAGAGGTAACCACTGCATGGTATAATCATGTTGTTTTATACGGCGATGCTCGTAAGCTTATTGCATCCATGCCAGAAGATTATTTTGATGCTGTGTTCCATGATCCCTTCTCACCGGCAAAAAATCCTGAATTGTGGACAGTAGATTTTTTTAAAAAGATATATCACGTATGCAGGGATGATGGTATTGTTACCACCTATTCAGCGGCATTCCATATACGCGCTGCAATGCATCAGGCTGGTTTTAGAGTGGGCATTGGTCCACAGGTGGGACGCAAAAAAGAAGGAACTGTCGCCACAAAAAAAAATGCTGCTGTTGTTCCATTGGGTGATGATTATTTTACTGCATTAAAAACTATCGCTAAAGCTATTCCCTTTACTGATGTGCTGTTATGTGATGATCCGGAGTTGATACGGCAGCGACGTCATGAAGCAATGCATGCCTTTAAAAAAGGTCATCAAGCTCTTGAATAACCGATGAAGATTCTTTTTTGGTAGAGGTATCCCCTGGCTCTGAGGCTGACGATGATTTTTCATTGTGCTGTACTATAGCTAACGGTGTTTCACCATCTTTAAATGCAACATCGCCTGCAAGATCACCTTCCTGAAGCCGGTATGAAAGGGCACATGCGTAAAAGTATGCAAGGTGAATAGCTTCATACACCTTTTTATCCTGTAGCAGATGTGCTGATTCCACATTGATATCAAACTCAAGAAAATCCTGTGGATTATCAACAATTTTATGTTCCTCATCCATA